>NCBR01000014.1 GCA_002279285.1 Acidobacteria bacterium 37-71-11 | reverse complement strand
GGCGTCGTGACCCTCACCGGCGAGATCCCGAGACCGGACATGTTGACTCATGCCAGCGAGCGGTGGATCGGGGAACTCCGCCGGGTGGTGGAGGAGGTGCAGGGGGTCAAGAGCGTCGTCCTCGACGTGCATCTCGTCAGCGCGTACCGCTGAGCCCGGCGCGGCGCCCCTCCGTCGGGCTCGCATTGGAGGGGGATGTGGATTTTCTGGGCTGGTTGCAGAGTCTGGGAAAGGACGCAAGCCCGGCGCCCGGGTTCCAGGCGCGCCCGCTCTACGTTCTCGTTTCCGTAGCGCTCCCGGTGACGGTGGGCCTCGGAATGGGGTTCCTCCTGCGGCTCGTCGAGCGCATCTTCGGGGTCGAACTGGGGAAAGGAAGGGCGCATTGATGTCAGTGGGAGACTTCGTCCTGGCTGGCGATGCGTTCCCGTATCTCGCCCTCTTCGGCCTCGCGATCGGAGCGCTGGGCGGCTTCTTCGGGGTGGGCGGCGGCTTCCTCATGGTGCCGATGCTCAACGCGTTCTTCGGTGTGCCCTACAACATCGCCGTAGGCTCGGATCTCGGCCAGATGTGCGGCATGTCGACCGCCGCCACCGTGAGGCACATGCGCTTCGGCAACATCGACTTCAAGTTGGGCGCGCTGATGATCGTGGGCACCGCCAGCGGAGTGGAGCTCGGAGCCCAGATGTTGGAACTCCTCAAGCACGTCGGCAACGTGTCTCTCCTCGGACGTGAAATCGACACGCTGTCGCTGGTCATGAGCCTGCTCTATTCGGCGCTGCTGGTGTTCCTGGGGCAGGCGATGGTGCGGGAGTCGTTGCGCACGATGCGGCGGGCCGCGGGTCAGGTGCAGCTGACCGCCGAGGCGAGTTCTTCGTCCGCCGCCCTGCGGCTGCGAACCATCAAGCTGTGGCCGATGGTGTCGCTGCCGGCGTCCGGGATCGAATCGATCTCGCTGTGGGTGATCCTCGCGGTCGGGTTCTCCACGGGCCTCCTGTCGGGCATGCTCGGAGTCGGGGGCGGGTTCATCCGGATGCCCGCGCTGGTCTACATCCTGGGTTGCCCGACCGTGGTGGCGGTGGGGACCGATCTCTTCGAAATCATGTTCAGTTCGGCCTACGGCGTCATGACGCACGCGTTCAAAGGGAACGTGCACCTGCCCTTGGTGCTCGCGCTTCTTATCGGCACCACCGTTGGCGCCCAGCTCGGGGCTTCCTACACGCGCAAGGCGGGGGGGCCCTGGGTGCGCTTCGGGTTCGGATGCCTGGCGTTCGTCGGCGTGCTCACGGTGATGGTCAAACTCGTCCTGAGACTCGCGCACGGGTAGGCGAATGGGCGGGTTCTGGCGCGGCTTCGCCCGGTTCCTGCCCCCCGCCGGACAGCGACCGCGCCGCGCTGGGGTAGCGGAGAAGCTGGCCCACCTCCGCGCCATCGGCGCCGCCAACGACGCCTTCCTCGCGGCCCTCGCGCGCTACCAGGAACGGCTGAGCGGCGGGGCGCCGTTGCGACCCGAGGCGGTCCCGGAGACGTACGAGGCGCTTGCGGCCCCGGTTGCCGCCATGGTCCGCGCCCTGCAGGCCATGGGGAAGGGCGCGTACGACGAGGTGGCGCAACGCTTCGAGGCGCTCGACCGCAACCTGGCGCAGGAGGTGCTCCGCGCCCGCCCGATTGAGTTCGGTCCCCTGGTGGTCTGGCCAACCGACCCCGAGGCGGTCCGCGCCGAGGTGGTGGGCCCGAAGTCGGCGCGCCTGGCGCAGCTTGCGGGCGGCGGCGAATACGACGTGCCGCCGTTCTTCACCGTCACCAGCCACGGGTACCGGCTCTTCATGGAGGCCACCGGCCTGCAGGACCTGGTGGAGGAGACCCAGGCCACGTCCGACGTCCACGATGGCGCCGCCCTCAAGGATTATTCCGAGCGCATTTCGGCCGCCATTTTCGCGGCCCCTCTCCCGGCGTTGCTCGAGCAGGCCCTTGCCGGGGCGTTGGCCGTTGCCAGCGGGTGGGGTGAGGGCGGGGTGGCGGTCCGATCCTCGGCCATCGTGGAAGACGACGAATCCTCGTTCGCGGGCCAGTTCGAGTCGGTGCTCAACGTGCCCATGGCCGAAGTGGGCGCGGCCTACCGGCGCGTCGTTGCCAGCAAGTACCAGCCCGAAGCACTCAAGTACGCCTTCGCCCGCGGCTTGCTCGGCGAGGACCTGGCCATGCCGGTGCTGGTGATGGCGATGCTTCGTCCGCGAGCGAGCGGGGTGGTCTACTCGCGCAGTCCCGACGGCCTCCGCCAGGCGACCGTGACCGCGGTGCGCGGCCTGGCCCAGACGATCGCGGACGGCCGGGTGATCCCCGATCAGTACCTGGTGACCGAAGGTAACCCCCCGCGGGTGGAGGAGGCGGTCGCGGGGGTGCAGCCTGTGACCCTCCACTGTGCCGCCGACGGCGGCGTCGTCGAGATCCCGGGCGCGGGCGGCGCTCGGGCCCCTCTCGCCCTCGACGAGGTGGAGGCGAGCCGGGTCGCGCGGCTGGCGTGGACCCTGGAGCAACGCTTTGGCGCGCCACAGGACGCCGAGTGGGCGCTCGGCGAATCGGGCTGCCTCTGGGTGGTGCAAACCCGCCCGTTGAAGCCCGCCTCGGCGGCGGCTCGCCCGGAACGGGGCAAGATCCCGACCGGCTATCGGGTGCTCCTCCGCGGCGGCTGGAGGGCGAGCGGGGGCGTGGCCGCCGGTCCCGTGCTGAAGCTGGTCGACTTCATGGCCGTCGGCGACGTACCTGAAGGGTGCGTCCTGCTCGTGCCCACCACCTCGCCCCGGCTGGCCGGGGTGATGGGAACGGTGGCGGGGGTGATCGCGGCGACCGGGAGCGCCACGGGGCACATGGCAACCGTGGCCCGCGAGTTCGGCGTGCCTTGCCTGGTCGGAGCGGAGGGCGCCGCCGGCCGACTGACGGACGGACAGGTCGTCACCCTGGACGCCGACGGGAGGGTCGTCTACGAGGGGGAGGTGCGGGAACTCCTCGGAGAGGGCGTGCGGCCCCTGCCGCCGGTCCGCCGCGACCCGGTGCGTGAGAGCCTCACGCGCCTGTTGGAGCTCGTCGCGCCGCTCACCCTCACCAACCCGGACTCGCCGACGTTCGACCCCGAGCACTGCCGCACCCTGCACGACATCGCTCGCTTTGTCCACCAGCGAGCGACGGCCGATATATTCGCCGTCGAGCTCCTTACAACCGCCGAGCGACACGTCTGCCGGCGGCTGCTGTGGCCGCGCCCCATGACCGTGTTCGTGCTGGACCTCGGAGGCGCGGTGGCGCCTGACACCGGCCGCTGTGTGGCGCTGGAGGACGTGAACTCGGTCCCGCTGCATGCCCTGCTCGAGGGCATGATGGACTCACGGTTGCGGTGGGCCGGACCGGTGGGTTTCGACCTGAAGGGCTTCGTCTCGGTGGTGGTGCGCAGCGCGGCCGACGACCAGCGCTACGGAGAGCCCGGTTATGTCCTCTGCTCCCCCGAGTTCGTCCACTTCGCCTCCCGCCTCGCCTACCACTTCGCCCTGGCCGATGCGATCTGCGGCGAGTCGGTGAACGAGAACTACGCCCGCTTCCGTTTCTACGGCGGCGCAGCTGTGGCCCAGCGCCGCGAGTGGCGTGCGTCGTTCCTCGCCACGGTCCTGCATCACAACGGGTTCCTCGTCACACAAACGGGCGACCGCGTCGATGCCGTGCTGCCCAAGCGCACGGCGGCGGAGATCGAGGACGCCCTGGTCATGCTGGGCCGGTTGATGATCGCGTCCCGTCACCTCGACATGGTCATCGAGAGCCCGGCCGTGGCGAACGCCCTGGTCCGGGCGTTCCTCGCCGGCGATTACGGCTTCGAACAGGTGCGCCGGGAAATAGAACGCTGATGGGCGTCCTGTCGAAGATCTTCGGCGCCGGTAACGCCTCGCCGGGCGAACAGCTCCGCCGCAAGTACGCCAGCTTCCGGCGGCTGCTGGCCGCCAACAACGAGATCCTCGAGTTGATCGCTTACCTCGAGGGGGCGTTGGCACACGGGCAGCCGATCCCGAACGATGAGCTGCGTGCCATCGCCGGCGCCGCGCAGGAGCGGGCCCTCCGCATGGCGGACGACCTCAACACGATCGCCGACGGCCGCTACCGCTCGCTGCGCGGCAACGTGGAGCGCATCGCCCGCGCTCTCGAGGACACGTTGCGCAGCGTGCAAGGCGCGCCCGTCACCGCCGCCTGCCTGCCGCTCGAGAAGTTGGACCGGCGCATGGCCGATGCCGTCGGCGGCAAGGTCGCCAACCTCGGCGAGGTCCACAACTCGGTGGGCCTTCCGGTGCCGCCGGGGTTCGCGGTCACGACCTTCGCCTACCGCTCGTTCCTGGCCGGGGCCGGCATCCAGGCGCGCCTCACCGAGCGTTGGCAGGCGGTGGACTGGGAGGACCCCAGGAGCGTGCTGCGCGCCGCCGCCCAGATGCGGGCGCTCGTGCTGGCGGCGGAGATCCCGCAGGACGTGCGGGAGGCCATCACGCTTGCCGCGCACGACCTCTACTACCAATCGGGGGGACATCACCACGTTTCCCTGCGTTCGTCGGCCATCGGCGAGGACAGCCACACCTCCTTCGCGGGCCAGTACGCCAGCTTTCTCAACGTTCCCTTAGAACAGGTATTGCGCCGCTACAAGGAAACGGTGGCGAGCAAGTTCGGCGCCGGAGCTCTCTTTTACATGCACTCGAAGGGCTTTCGCGAAGAGGAGATCGCCATGAGCGTGGGTTGCTTCCTCATGGTGGAAGCGCGGGCCGCCGGAGTCGCCTACACCGCCGACCCGAACGACCTCGACTCGGACCGCATGACGGTTGCGGCGGTGTGGGGGCTCGGCAAGCCGGTGGTCGACGGCACCTTGACGCCGGATATCTACCTGGTCCCGCGCCAACCCGGGCGGGGCGGAACGCAACGCTGCGTGGTCCACAAACCTCACCGGTTGGTGTGCGCCCGGGGGGGAGGGGTGATCGAGGAGGAGGTGCCGCCGGAGCTGCAGGACCAGCCGTGCCTGGACGACGCCCAGCTCCACCGGCTCGCAGAGTACCTGCGGGCGCTGGAGGCGCACTACCGCTGTCCGCAGGACGTGGAGTGGGCCCTGGACGAAAGCGGCCACATGTTTGTCCTTCAGACGAGGCCTCTCGCCATGCCGGAGGCACCCGCAGGGGGACCGGCGGCCTGTGAGGTCAGCCGCGACCGGGTTCTCCTCTCGGAGGGCGCCACCGCGTGCCCGGGTGTCGGGGCCGGGGTCGTGGTCCACGCCGAGAGCGACGAGGAGCTCGCCCAGTTCCCCCGCGGCGGCGTCCTGGTCGCGCGGCAGAACTCCCCCCGGTTCGTGAACGTCATGACCCGGGCCAGCGCGATCCTCACCGACGTGGGAAGCGTCACCGGGCACATGGCCGCCCTGGCGCGGGAGTACGGCGTGCCCACGATCTGCAACACCGGGCGCGCGACCGGTCTCCCCGCCGGCCTCGAGGTGACGGTGGACGCCACGAGTTGCACCGTCCTTTCCGGACGGGCCGAGGAGGTGTTGGTGCGGGGTCGGGTGCAGCGACGCGCCTTGCGGGACCTGCCGTCGGCGGCCGTGCAAGAACGCGTCACGGCGAGGATCGCCCACCTGAACCTGACCGACCCCGCGAAGAACTCCTTCCGCGCCAAGAACTGCGCCACGTACCACGACCTGGCGCGGTTCTGCCACGAGATGGCGATCTCCGAGATGTTCCAGGTCAACGACTATTCCAACCTGCGCGAGCGTGGGATGGCCTTCCGCCTCGAGACCGACGTTCCGCTGGGGATCTACGTCATCGACCTCGGGCACGGCCTCGATGCGGCGCCCGGAGACCGTTCGGTGACGCCGGAGCAGATCACCTGCGTCCCCATGCGCGCGCTCTGGCGCGGGGTCGCCGCGCCGGGCGCGCGTTGGGCTGGCGCGCGGCCGATCGACGTCGGGGGGTTCCTCTCCGTGATGGCCAGAACCGTCGCCGACGACGCGCGCGGTGAACGCGGGCTGGGGGACAACTCCTACGCCATGGTGGGTTCGCACTACCTGAACTTCGCGTCGCGGCTCGGGTACCACTTCACGACCCTGGAATCGGTGTGCTCCGACAACGTTCACGAGAACTACATCATCTTCCGCTTCAAGGGAGGGGCGGCCGACCTGCAGCGCCGCGAGCGCCGGGTGCGGTTCATCGCCGGCGTCCTGGAGCACTACGGCTTCGACGTCGACCGGCGCCAGGACCTCCTCAACGCCTGGGTGAAGAAGCTCGCGCGCGAGGCGATCGAGGCGCGCCTCGAAATGCTGGGCCGTCTCATCTCCTGCGCCCGCCAGCTCGACGTGGTGATGCATGACGAAATCACCGTCGTCCAGTTCGTCGAGGCCTTTCTCGCCGACCGTTTCGAGTTCTTCGACTTCGATCGCACGACCCACAACCCGGAGATCGGATAGGCGACGGTCGAGGCGATCGAGGTCACGGGACGAACCGGGGCGCCCGGATCGCCGCCGAACGAGCGCCTCTGTTCACCGTCACGCAAACGCCCCGTATTCGCGCCGCAGGAAGTGCTCGACGAAGCGGCGCACGGAGGCCTCGTCGTCCATCAGCATGTCGAGCTGGCGGGCACACCCCATCAAAGCGCCCAGTGTGCCAAGTCCCTCCTCGGAAGCCGCACGCGGATAGCGACGCATCCACGCCGTCACGAGATCCGACCGCCGATCCACATCGAAGCCCGAGCGTTGCAGGGCCTCCGCCAGGAACCGCGCCCTCAAGGTGCGCCGATCCTCCCCGGCCCCGCCGCCGCGGAAGCGGAAGTTCACGAAGTTGTTCTCGGCGACGGGTGAGACGAACGCATCCACCATGGCGAAGTGGTACGCCAGCCTGGCGTTAAAATTCACGTACTCCGGCGCGACCATGAGGTAGTTCCGACCGCCGACGTTGCGAACGCCGGCGCGCGAGTCGGTCATGGTGGAAGCGACCACCGAAACAAAACCGCCCAGGCTCATCTGCGTGCGCCCGGCCCAGCTCACCCCCGGAAGCGTCATCCCCCGCCACAGCGCCGCAAACGGCACCGAGGCGATCTCTTCCGGCCGGACGGCGCGCCGCCCGCTGGCCGCCGCCGGGACGGCGCCTCCCAGATCGAGCACGGCGAGCTGCAGGGCGATGCCGCTCTCCAGCCGCCACACCCGGTGCTCGCCCTGACGGCCCACGTCGTCGCCGAGTTCGAACATCGCGACGACCGCCCTCTCGTGGATGTAGCGGACGACGTCATGAACGGAGCGACACGCGCCGGGGCGGAAGTTGATCGCGAGAGGGTTGGTGAGATTGAGGGCGAGCACCTGCTGGCGCAACGGGTTGTCGAGGACCCTTGCAAAGACGCGGCGGCTGCGGCCGCGCACCCGCTCGCGCACGTCCGGCCACAGCGCACCGTCGAATACGAGGCGCCGGGTCGCGTCCAGACTCAGGGTCCCGCAGCCGCTCAGGCGTCGCTCGGCGTCGGGGAATGCGAACAGGGAGGGCACCGCGAACTCGCGGACGAGAGCCGCCGCGTGCCCGGCCGGGTTGCCGTGCTCGGCCACGACCCCCGCCACCCGCGGCAGCACCGCCGCAAGCTCCGGCCCGGCTTGACGCAGGACGAGGATGGCGCCGTCCGGCGACGCCAGAAGCTCCTCGACGGTCCGGGCCACGTAGGCCCGCCCGACCGCGCGCCCCGGAAAGACCGTCATCCCGCCCTTCGCCACCGGCGATGGCCCGGGTCCGTCCTGCGACTCGGTCCCGGGCGACTCGCACTCCACCAGGCGCAACGGCCGGCACTGAACGACCATCAGCGACCCGTCGCGCACCAGCGCCCACTCGACATCCACCGGGTGCCCAAAGTGCGACTCCAGCCGCAGGCCGAGTTCGACCAGACCGCGGATCTCGCCCGGCGCGAGGGGGACGTCGCCCGGCGCGGCCACCCTGTCCCCTGCCGCCGCGTCGGGGAGACACCCCGCCTCGACTTCGCCGGGCCGGCTGCGACGAGCGAAGAGGCTCGACGCCGCCGCTTCACCGCGCACCATGGCTCCCGCCAGTCCCGCAACCGCGTCGAGGACCATCCGATCGGCCGATGCGTCGTTCGGGTCGCGCGTGTACAGCACCCCCGCCGCGAGGACGTCCAGCATCGGCATCACCAGGACCGCCATCGGCGTGTCCACCTCCGCCAGCCCGCCGGCCAGCCGGTAGAGCACGGCGTGGTCGTTGTAGCGGCTGGCGAGGACCTTCCGGTACGCCGAAACCAGCCCGTCGGTCGGCACGTCGAGGACGGTGTCGAACTGTCCGGCGAAGGTCATCCGCCCGTCTTCGCCGACCGCACTCGAGCGAACAGCCCAGAGGCGCGGCGGGTTCTCCGCAACGAGCCGCACCCCGGCGCGGACCGCCTCGACGACCCGGGCGGGCACCGGGCTCGCGTCGATCAGCTCCCGGATCGTGGCGGTGCGTTCCTTGAACAGCTGCCGGTCCGAAACCAGGCTCAGGTCTCTGAAGAGCTTGCGAATCGGCCCGTGAAGCCGGTTCTCGCCCAGGAACGAGCGGTACGCCGCGGTCGTGAGTACGAAGCCGGGCGGGACTGCCCCCGGCATCACCGCCCGCACGCGCCCGAGGTTGGCCGCCTTGCCTCCGACCTCGCGAACCCTGTCGGCGCCGGCCTCTTCGAGCGGGCGCACGAGAGGGATCGAGGCCGGATTCGGAAAGCCGCGCAGGGTGGCGAGGACCTCGTGCTCGATCGCGGCGTGCGCAGGGTAAAGGGCGCGGTGCGCGCCGCCGGTGAGGATGTTGAGGTTTTCGGCCAGCAGCAGGCTGCCGTCCAGGAGGCGCATCACTCGCCGCGCGATGGCCGGTTCGCCGGGGTCGAGGTAGTCGAGGTCGGCCTCGAGCTCGACCATCAGGTCGAGCATCTCGCTGTTGGCCGCAAGCAGCCGCCGCAGCACGCGGTAGTGGTGCCCCAGCGGCACCCCGCTCGGCGGCGCGATGGTTCCGGCGCCGGCCATCAGGTCATACCGCCGGAGGTGCGCGCGCCGCCGGAGTCGTTGGGTGTCGCCGCCCCTCGAGGCCGGTCGCGCATGAACCCCTCCGCGAACGGCCCGGCCGCCGCGCGCTCCCAGCCGGCGCCGTCGCGCGGGCCGAGACCGGCGAACAGACCGCCGACGGCGCGAACGCGCTCCTCGATCTCGGCACACGGCAGCCCGCGGACCCAGCCGCTCACTTCACGGCCGGTGACCGCCACCGCGAAGCCGAGACCAGCCAGCACGCCCGCGGCCAACTCGCCACGGACGCCCCGCCGGTCGCTGGCGCCGCGCGGCGCGAAGCGACAGTAGACCGCGTTGGTCCCGCTGGCGGCGCCTGCCGTGGCGTCGAGCATGTCGAAGCCGCCCGGGAAGGTCGCCGCGGCCACGATGTGCTCGCCTCGCACGGCGGCGCAAAGCGCGGGCGGCGGCGATGACGAGGCGTGCTCCCGGCCGGGCGCGCAGGGGTTGCCGAGACCCTCAAGGAGGGCTCGAAGCAGGCCCGCTCGGGGCCGTAAGGGCACGGCGCCGCGGGCTGGACCACCACCCGCCGAACCGTCGAGGCCACTCACGAAGACCTCGAACGGGGGTGCGGCCGCAACGCCCTCGCTGGCGCTCGCGCGGCCGCACAGCGACGCCAACACCGCGGCGAGCGCATCGCCGGCAAGGCTGTGGGCCAGGTGCACGACGTCGCGGAGCGTGCGGCAATCCGCCAAGGCGGGCTCGGTCACGGCGGCGGGAAGGGTCAACGGGAACACTGTCCGCCGCACCAGGCGCAGCAGGCGATACTCCGGCTCCTCTTCTGTTGCCAGTCGTTCCGCGCGGTAGTACTCGACGAGTTCGGCGACGCGGCCCAGGTACACGACGTTGTCGTCCGCGTCCACCGTCACCTCGGTACCGGTGGCGAGACGCGAGGTGGCGGTGTGCAGACCCACGATGGTCGGGATGCGCAGCTCGCGCGCCAGGCGCGCGGCAGCGCCGGCGACGGACCCGCGGTCGAGAAGGATGGCGGCGGCCTGTTTGATGGTGGCGGGAACACCCTCGCCGACGGCGAGGTCCGTCGCCACCAGCACGCTCCCCGGAGCAACGGAACCCGGCGCCGGGAGGTCCCCGAGGTTGCACACGGGTCCGGCCGCCACGCCGCGGCGCGCCACCTGCCCGCACTCGCTGAAGAGTACCTCGGCGCGGGCCAGCGCCGCTGCCAGCACCGCGGGGCTGATCGCCGGCGTCGCACCGACGCCCGGGCCGCTCCTCTCGCTCCGGGCCTCCGGATCCGACCCCGGTTCCCGCTCGAGGACCCCTCGGAGCTCCGATCTCAGGCGGTCCACGGCCCCATAGAAAGCCAGATGCTGCTGCGACGTCAGCACGTTGAGGTCGAAGACGACGGCGTCCGCGAGTTCCGCGACCTGCTCGGCCAGCGCGACCACGTACTGCCGGTCGAGGACGAACCCCCCGCCTTGCTTCTCGGCTGCGTCGTCGAGGAGTTCGAGCATCGTCCCGTAGCTTCGCAGGAGTTGCCGGAAACGCGTGGTCCGCAGTTTGAGGACCGTGACGGCATCGCCGCCGGTCCGCTTGCGAAAAATGTCACTCAGCCACGACACCTGAAGGTCTCCCAGGTAGGATGAGGTCTGTTCCCCCGGCCGCGTTCTCCCTGAGTCTACAGCACGTACGACCGTGCCGCCCGAGGCGGGCCCGGCCGAGGGACCGCCCCGTCGCGCCCCGCTGTTACCCCTGGGTTACGGCCGCCGGTGCGCGCGCCCACCCTGCCGCTCGATGGGTCCTTCAGTCCCGGCCTAACCGACTCATTTACCATCACCTTATCGAGACCAGCAAGCGCTGGCAGGATACTTGCACATTATCGCGCGAGTACTTGAGGAGTCTCTTGCCTGTCGCCCTGATTTCCCGCGGCACCATGTCAGGCGGCGAGACCCTGGCTCGCTGCCTCGCCGGGCGCCTGTCCCTCCGGCACATCTGCCGCGAGGACCTCATCGCCGTGCTGGACTCCCGTGGCGAGCACGCCAAGAGGGTCAGAGCGAGCTTGGACCGCGCCACCCGAGCCTACGACCAGTTCAGCCAGCTCCGGCGCCCGTACCTCATTCTCATGAGGTTTGCCCTGCTCGGTTTCATCCGTGAGGGAAATGTCGTGTACAGCGGGTACGCCGGCCACCTGCTCGTGCCGAAGACGCCCTGCTGCATGCGGGTCCGCATCAGCGCCCCGATGCCCATGCGGGTCAGGAAGGCCATGGAACGGCTGGGACTCCCCGAGGAGGAGGCACGCGAGTTGGTCCTCCGCGAGGACGACGACCGCGTGCGCTGGGCCCGGTTCATGTACGGGCGCGACATCCGCGACCCGCACCTCTACGACATCTGGTTCTCCCTCGACAAGATGTCGGTGGAGACGATCTGCGCCATGATCGTGGCGGGTTTGGCGGAGAAGCAGTACCAACTGGCGCCCGAAAACGAGCGGGTGCTCAACGACCTGTATCTCGGCACCGGTGTCGAGGCGGCGCTGGTGAGCGACGCCCGAACCCTCTCCCTGGAGATCGCGGCACGCTCGCAGGACGGCAACGTCCTGATCGAAGGGCCGTTCCTCGAAGACCACCAGCTCGCGGACGTCCTCGGAGTGGCCAGGGCCGTCGAGGGCGTCAAGAGCGTGGAGTACCAACCCGGGTGCGTGTCGAGCTTCGAGTTGGCGCTCTGACCCCCAACCGCCGAGCAACAGGAGTCCGACAATGGCCAACCCAGAGAACCGCACCCCACCCGAGGCGCCACTCGACAGGATCCAGAAGCTGCTCGCGAGGTCGGCCACCGCCGGGGAGACGCTCGTCGACTTGACGACCTCCCAAAACGGCCTGCTCCAACAATCGGCCCAGACCGGCGACAACCTGCTCGAGTTCACCTCCAGCACAGCGCACAACACGGAACGCCAGACCCTCATGGCCCAGGAGCGGACGGCCCTGACGCGGGAACAGACCCGCCTCTCCACCCGGGCCACGGAGCTTGCGAACATCCGCACGGACCTCGCCCACGAGCGCACCACCCTCGCCGGGCAACGAACCGACCTGGCGGTAGGCCGCACCGAACTGGCGCGCCGGCGCACCTCGCTCGCCGAGGGACGCACCGGCATGGCGCAGATGCGGACGCGCCTGGCCGAGGAACGCACCGGGTTCGCGAAAACGCGCACCGGCATGGCGGAGCAGCGCACCGCGCTGGCATCGACCCGCACCGAGCTGTCGCGGGAGCGCAGCCAGCTTGCCAACGAGCGGACCGGCTATTCGGTGCGGCGGACCGAGCTGGCCCAGGACAGGAACTCTCTCGCCACGGTGCGCACCCTCCGGGCCCAGGCCAGGACCCGGTTGTCGTGGCAACGGACCGAGCTGGCCCGAGAGCGGACGCACCTTGCCTTCGTGCGCACCGGGCTCGCGCTGCTCACGTTCGGCGTCGTCCTCTTCCGTTACTTCGGCGTGTCGTGGTGGAGCATCTTCGATGCGATTCTCGTGCTCGGCAGCTCTGCACTCGTTGCCGCGGGGACCTCGGGCTACTTCAAGGCCCACCGCCGCGTGCGGACGCTCGAAAGCCTGTTGACGACGGACGAAGGGATGCGGGACCTCGGGCCCACGAGGTCATCCTGACCGGTGCGGGACCGCTCGTGCGCCCGAGCTCCCAGGAACATGATCCGTGCCGCGGATCTCGAAAGGTCGCCGCCACGATGGACGCCACGACACAGCCCGCCGCAGGCCGGCCGCCCGACGCGCCGGGCGCAGGCACCGCCGCCCCGCACGAGCACGATGTCTCCAACCCGGCCGAGCGGCTGCGTCGCGCGCAGCACGCCCTGCTCTCGCGCCGTCGCCTGAGCATTCGCCTGCGGCTGGTCGCGAGCCTCCTGTTGTGCTTCGGCCTGTGCTGCGCATTCGCGGTCGCGGCGAAGAACCTGCTCGGCAGGGCGAGGGGCAAGCTCAACTTGCTGCAGACGATCGAGAGGCTGGACGACCGCATCCTGCGGGTTCGCGCGTTCGAGGACGAGGGCATCCTCTCCGGCAGCGACATCGAGAAGGTGCTCGAGGGTTCGCGCGACGCCGAGGACCTCTTCCGTAAGGAGACGTCGGCCCTGCAGGCTGCGGACCGGGAGGACCTCCCGGCCTTGCTCGGCCACCTCGGGACGTACCGGCGGCTCCTGACCGCCGTCACGGCGCAGGGTCGGGAGCGTGGCGGGTTCGCCGTCCTGACGCCGACTCAGGCCGCAAAGCTGCGCCACGCCGAGACTGAAGCCAATAAGCTGCTGGAGGCGATGATTAGGCGCGAGCGCGTCTCGCTCAGCGCCATCTTTCAGCTCGCCGGGACCGGACCCCTGGTCCTGGTCGGCGTCCTCCTCCTGCTGTTCGCGGCGATCACCTATTGCTTTGCCAAGGCGCTGGTGAATCCGATCCGCAGGTTCGAGGGGTACACGTCCAGGATCGCGGTCGGCGATTTCTCGCTCATCGGGCCGGCCCGGACGTATCGCGACGAGTTTTCCGACCTCGCCGTGGCGGTCAACCAGATGCTCGCCGCGCTGCAGGAGCAGCAGAACCGCCTGGTGAAGGGCGCGCGCCTCGCGGTGGTTGGGACGATGACGTCGGGGATCGCCCACGAGCTCAACAACCCTCTCAACAACATTTCCATCACCGCAGAAACGCTGATGGAAGAGTCGACGACGCTGACCGACGAGGACCGGTGGCGCTTGCTCCAGGACATCTACTTCGAGACCGAGCGGGCGAGTGAGATCGTCAAGAGCCTGCTGGATTTCACGCGCCAGGAAAAACGCGAGATGGTGCCGCTCGAACTCGGCGAGATCATCCTCTCGACCCTGCGGCTGTCGCAGAACGAGATGAACATCAACAACGTCACCGTCGCCTACGACGTGCCCCCCGACCTGCCGCGGATCCAGGGGGCCGCCAACCAGCTGCGGCAGGTCTTCCTGAACCTGTTCCTCAACGCCATTCAAGCGATGCCGAGCGGCGGGGTTCTCGGGGTGAGCGCAGGAGTCCGCGACCACGGGGGTGTCTGCGTCGAGGTCCGCGACGAAGGGGCGGGCATCCCTGCGGAGACCCTGCCTCGCATCTTCGATCCGTTCTTCACGACCAAGGAGCCGGGCAAGGGCACGGGCCTGGGCCTGTCGGTAAGCTCCAGCATCATCAAGAAACTCGGCGGCGACATCCAGGTTACCAGCGAGCTCGGCAAGGGCACGACGGTGCACGTTTGCTTGCCCAGAGCGGAAGAGCAATAATCCGCGGAGCCGTTTGGCCGCGATTCGAGGGGGGACGATGCCGGATCACACGAACGTCATGGTGCTTGACGACGAGCCGATCGTCGGAGACCGGCTGCGGCCCGCGTTGGCCAAGGGTGGCTTCGACGTCGAGGTCTTCACCGACAGTGCCGCAGCGATCGAGAGGCTCAAGCAGAAGTCGTTCGGCGTTCTGGTGACCGACATGAAGATGCGCGGTCCGAGCGGAATGGACGTGCTCCGCTTCGTCCGGGAGCACGCCCCGAACACTCAGGTCATCGTCATCACCGGGTATGCCACCATCGAGACGAGCCACGAGGCCAACGCCCTCGGGGCCTACCAGTTCGTGGCGAAGCCGTTCAAGATGAGGGAACTGGTCAAACTGGTCGAGAAGGCTTCGAAGCTGACGGTCTCGTAGCCTGAGCATCGTTTTCGGTCAGGCCGGGCACCATCGCGGCCGGAAGCAGCACCGTGAACGTCGACCCCCTGCCCGGCGCGCTCTCGACGCGGATGTCGCCGCCGTGCTGGCGCACGATGCCAAGACTCACGGAAAGCCCGAGCCCGGTTCCCTTCCCCCGCGACTTCGTCGTGAAGAAGGGATCGAAGACCTTCGGCAGGACGTGGGCAGGAATGCCGCGCCCGTCATCCGAGACGACGACCTGCACGTACCCCGGCTCCCTGGACGTGCCTGCCGCGATCGAAACGTGACCGCCCTTGCCGACGGCGTCGAGAGCGTTGAGCAGGAGGTTGACGAAGACCTGGCTCAGCGACTGCCTGTCGCCGTGAATCGCGGGCAAGTTCGAGGGGACGTCGATCGCGATCTTCGCGCCGGACAGCTTGATCTGGTTTGCGGCGAGGCTCGCCGCTTGGCGCAGGACCTCGACCAAATCCAGCCTCTCGGTCGTGATCTCGCCTTCGCGTGCGAAATCGAGGAGGTTGCGGACGATCTTCTGCGCCCGCGCGCCCTGGACCACGAGGTCGTTCACCATGTCGAGGCGCTCCTCGTCCGCAAGGCTGCCGTAGTCCTCCTTCAGCATTTCGGCGGTCAGCGTGATGTTGTTGATCGGGTTGTTGAGCTCGTGGGCCACTCCAGACGTGAGCGTCCCGATCGCCGAAAGCTTGTGCGACTGCACGAGCACCTCCTGGCGGCGGGCGAGCTCGCGCATCATGGTGTTGAGGGCCACCGAGAAGGTGGAGAACTCGTCCCGGTACCAGCGCAACGGCATCAGGGGTGTGAAGTCGCCCCCGGCGATGCGCTGCGTCGTGGCCATGAGGCGGCTCAGCGGCCCCACGATCTGACGCGCGAGGAAGTTGGCCACCACCACCGAGAACATCAGGAGGAACGCCAGGAATGCGACCGGCAGGCGCTTGAACAGCGCCAGCGTGGCGTTGACGCTGGCGCGCTCCTTCTCGGCGAGCTCGAGGGCGAACGCCACCATCTGCGAACCGTGGTCCCGCAGCTCCGCTTCGATCGCCGGCCGCTCGGCGCGGTCCGCGGAGGCGTGCGCGCCGTCCCGTGCCACCAGCCGGGCGATCAGGGTCTCGTAGCGGCCGAGGTGATCCCGCATCTTGCCCAGTTCGGCGGAGGCCACCACTTCGGCCGCGTCGGGCGCAACGGCGACGAGCAGTCGGCGCGCGTTGGCGATGTGCTCCTGCACATCCTGGAGGTTGCCGCCGTAGAGGAAGTAGTTCTTCTCGAAGCGTCTCGCCTGCTGGATTTCCATCGTGTACCGGTCCGCGACCTCGAGGAACCGCAGCCTCCTCTCCAGGCGGGAAAGCATGATCCAGGCACCCACCGTCACGGCGACCGCGAAGACGATGAACGACAGGAACCCCAGCGCGAGGCGGGCGCGGATGCCGATGCTGGGCCGCCTGAGGAACGCCCGTTCGACGCTCGAGGCGTCCGGAACCTCCGGCGCCGCATCGGGGAACGCTGCTGGGTTGTCGGCCACGGCAGGCCCCTAGGCCGGGTCGTCCGCAGCCGCGCGCTCGATCCCCGCAAACCCGAGGGCCTCGGCCGCGCGTGCGATCACGTCGCGGAGTTCCTGCGGTTTGAACGGCTTGGCGATGAAATCGAACGCCCCCTTCGCCATCGCTTCGCGTGCCACCTCGACCGTCGCGTAGCCGGTGATCATGATCACCTTGGTCGTGGGCCAGCGTTCGAGCACGTCCTCGAGGACCTCGATGCCGTCGATGTCCTCCATGCGGATATCCGTCACCACGATGTCGAACCGCTTGGCCGCGACGCGCTGCAGCGCCGGGCCGGGGGCGTCGAAGACCTCGACGTCGCAACCCACCTTGGCGAGGGCCGGTTGGAGCCTCTTGCCGACGATCGGTTCGTCGTCGAGGACGAGAACCTGCAAACGCTCTTGCATCGCGCCTCCCTATCTCAGCTTTCGAGGCCGGGGTCGCTCACCTGGAGGGTGCTCTGGAGCCGCCGCTGGGCGAGACGGGCCCTCACCACGAGGAGCAGGATGAGCCCCGTGCCGCCGAGACCGGCGGCGAAGAGCATCACCGTGCTCCCGACGTTGAACCAGGAATCGAGGTGCGGGGCGAACCGGACGACGCCCATCTGCCGCAGGTAGACGGGGAGGGCGAGCGCACGGCTCAGCACGCAGAGGAGGATCACGCTCCCCATGACCAGCCGGATGAGCACCTCCTTGACGACCTTGGTGCCGTACGTCCCGACGTAGACCCCCACGATCGAACCCAGGAGCAGGAGGAAGGTGAGCCGCAGGTCCACGAGCCCCTGGTAGGCGTAGCTGAGCGCCGCCAGCCCGCCGCCGAACATGGCGAGGAACAGCTCCGTCCCCGGCGCTACCGACGTCGGGACCCCGAACAGGTAGATCATCGCCGGCACCCCCACGAAGCCGCCGATGGCCACCGTGCCGTCCAGGTACCCCACGACCAGACCCACGAGCACGACGAGCCACAACGAGACCCGGACGTCGGCGACCGGAAAGGTGACGTAGGGAGGCAGGTGCAGGCCGGCCACGAAGTTGGCCGCCCGCATCGACGGACCCTCGGCTTCCTTGGCGTCCCTGGAGCGCAGCGCGTCCCGCAGGATGAAGATCCCCACGGCCGTGAGCACACCGACGAAAACGAGGCTGATGTAGAGGTTGGACACGGCGCTTCCGCCTTCGCCCTCGGCGCCGCCACCGGCGTGAAGCAGGCGGCCGTTGATCCAGACCGCCACCCGGACCGCGATCAGGGCCGGGACGACGAGGAAGATCGCCAGCTTCTTGTCCACGTTGCCGAGCTTGGCGTGCTTGAGGGAACCCATCAAGTTGTTGCCGAGGCGGTGCGCGACGTTGCTGCCGACGGCGACGACGCCGGTGATGCCCAGGTTCATCATGCCCGGCGTCATGAAGAACGCCCCTCCGCTGCCCGTAAACCCGCTGAGGACGCCCCCGACGAAGCCGAGGAAGATCACGATCAGGGCGTTGCCAAAGGTCAAGGCCACGAAGCCACCGCCGAAAAGTCCACCCATCGTTCCCCCTCGTCTCCTGCCGGAGTGGAACCCCGGAGAAACTAGTCGAGCTTCATCAGCCTCAACACCGATGACGTCACGGCCGCGTTCAGACCGGCCGCCAGAGGAGCCAGCACGGCCACCAGCGCCACCGCGCCCCAGGGGTGCGCGCTGTGGACCGGCCCGACCAGTACGTTCATGACGGCCTCCTGGTGCGTGAAGACCCACGCGTACTCGCGCGTCATCCGCGTTCGCACCGCGCTCCCCTTCTTCAGGAAGAGGTCGCCCACCACCACGAGGCTGTACGGGATGTTCGGGTTGACCGCCGATACGAGGCGCTCCCGGCTGCCCGCCACGCTCTGTCCGCCGCCCGACCGGCCCGAGTGCACCAGCATCGCCAGGGCGTCCTGAAAAGCGCGGTCGGAGTCGGAGACCGTTTCCAAAACATCGTCCTCCACGCCGCCGGCGGCCACCGGCTTCATGCCGTTCGGCGCCGGCTCGGACAGGCCCCCATCGCAGACCCCATCGGGCTCGTCCGGCCGGTAGCGGAGAAGCTCCACGGCGGCCCCCCACCGTCGCGCCAATTCGATCAGCTGCCCGGGGGTTGCGGCGCCGGCACGGAACTCCTCCTGGATCCAGAGGATGTTGGTGCTGGCGACGGTGCAACGGAGCTCCCGGCAGCCGGGAAGGTCGTGCAGGACCTGGGGGATGACCGGTGCGAGCGAAGCCTGGCGTGGCATGTACGTGATCGTGACCACGCCGTCGTTCGAGC
>NCBR01000350.1 GCA_002279285.1 Acidobacteria bacterium 37-71-11 | reverse complement strand
AAGCGGCTTGTCGAGCAGCTCCTGAGCGAGGGGTTGGTCAGCGACCCGGCCTCACTGTGGGACCTCGACGGGGAGCGTCTGGCGTCGCTTCCCCACTGGGGCGAGAAATCGGCCGCCAACCTCGCCCGCGAGATCGTGGCCGCGCACACACGGCCGCTCTGGCGGCTGCTCGTGGCCCTGGGGATCCGCCACGTCGGAGAGAGAGCCGCAAAGGCGCTGGCATCGGGCTTCGGCTCCCTCGGCGCGATCGGTGGGACGACGGCTGCCGACCTCGAGCAGGCGGAAGGGGTCGGGCCGGTCATCGCGGCGAGCGTGGTAGCCTTCTTCGGAAGCGAGGAGGGCGCAGCGCTGGTGCGCCGTTTGCGCGAGCGCGGCGTTGACCCTCGCGAGGAGACGATGCCGGTCGCGGGCCCGCCGCCACTGGCCGGCTTGACGTTCGTGCTGACGGGCGCGCTGTCGCGCTCCCGTGAAGAGGCGGCCGCGGTGTTGGAGGGAGGCGGCGCGAGAGTCACGGAGAGCGTCTCGCGGCGGACGTCGTACTTGGTGGCGGGCGAGGACGCCGGCTCGAAGCTCGCGAAGGCACGGGAGCTCGGGGTCGCGGTCCTCGATGAGGACGGGCTCCGGCGCCTGTTGGCCGAGAAGGGGGTCGCGTGGTGACGAGGGCACGGGTGGTGCTGGTGGACGACGACGACGGCTCGCGCGTCGCGATGGCCACCGGCTTGCGGCGGGTGGGGTATGAGGTCGTCGAGTACGACGCGGGGGAGAGCGCGCTCGCCGCTCTGGATGGCGGGGATGCGGCCGACGTCCTGATCACCGACGTGCGGATGCCCGGCATCGACGGCTACGAGCTGGTGCGGCGGCTGCGCCTCAGGCGGCCCGAAATCGCGGTCCTGATGGTAACCGCGTTCGGCGACGTGGACGGCGCCGTGCAGGCTCTCCAGGGGGGCGCCGACGACTACCTGACGAAGCCCGTCAACCTCCTCGAACTGCGCAAGCGCGTCGAGTTGCAGCTCGAACGCACGAACCTCTCCCGCGACAAGCGCGAGCTGCAGGAGCGGATCGAGAAGCTCGTCGGCTTCGAGAACATCATCGGCCGCTCGTCCGCCATGCAGCAGGTGTTCGAACGCGTCCGCGTCGTCGCGCCCGCGCCGAGCACGGTCCTCATCGTGGGCGAGTCGGGCAGCGGCAAGGAGCTGATCGCCAACGCGATCCACGAACACTCGCCGCGCGCCACCGGCCGGTTCGTGGCCCTCAACTGCGGCGCGATCCCCGGCGAGATCCTCGAAGCCGAGCTGTTCGGGCACGAGCGCGGGGCGTTCACCGGCGCCCACCAGCGCCGGATCGGCAAGCTCGAGGCCGCAAGCGGCGGGACGCTCTTCCTCGACGAGATCTCGGAGCTCTCGACCGACCTGCAGGTCAAGCTGCTGCGCGTGCTCGAGGAGCGCACGATCACGCGCGTCGGCGGCAACGACGAGGTGCCGGTGGACTTCCGGCTCGTCGCCGCCACCAACCGCGACCTCGAGAGCGAGGTGGCGCGCGGCCGCTTCCGGCAGGACCTCTACTACCGGCTCAAGGTCGTGACGATCGCCCTGCCCCCGCTGCGGCAGCGCACCGAGGACATCCCGCTGCTCGTCGCGCACTTCGTCGAGCGCTTCAACGCCGACCTCGGCCGGCACGTGACGCGCCTGACGCCGCAGCTCCTGGATTTCCTGCGGGCGCGCCCGTGGCCGGGCAACGTGCGCGAACTCCGCAACGTCGTCGAGAACATGGTGCTGTTCTGCCGCT
>NCBR01000150.1 GCA_002279285.1 Acidobacteria bacterium 37-71-11 | reverse complement strand
GTGCTCGACGGCAGCAACGCCGACGATGGCGCCGACTACCGCCCCGGGAGGCGTGCCGTGGCGGAACTCGCGGTGCGCTCGCCGCTCGCCGAGCTCGGGATCGGCAAGGCCGCCGTGCGGGAGGCGCTCAAGGCGCTCGACCTCCCGGTGTGGGACAAACCCTCGAGCCCGTGCCTTGCCTCGCGCGTGCCGTACGGGGAGCCGATCACGCGCGAGAAGCTCGAGCAGATCGGCCGCGCCGAGGCCGCACTCGCGGAGCTCGGCTTCCGCGAGGTGAGGGTGCGCCACCACGGCAGCGCCGCGCGCATCGAGCTCCCGAAGGCGGAAATGGCGCGCGTGCTCGCGGGCGGTCTCGCGGACGAGATCGTCCGGCGCGTGCGCGCCGCCGGGTTCGCCTTCGTGGCGCTCGACCTCGAGGGGCTGCGCTCGGGGTCGCTCAACCGCCTGCTGCCGTCGCGGTAGCCGACCGCCACGGCTGCCGCGGAGCCGCACAACGCCCGCCAAAAACGGAGAATGATGCTCAAAATCCATTGCGTTGATTGACTTTGTGAAACATGACGCTATCATGACGCGCTGGGGAGGGGGAGTGAACGCCTATATACCCGTCCTGCTCTTCATCGTCATTGCCATTGCGTTCCCCTTGATCACGTTCGTTTTCGCCTGGCTCGTCCGCGCCGGGCGATACGACCCGATCAAGCTCGAACCGTACGAGTGCGGCAACCCGATCACGAGCGAGGCCCGCGACTACCGCTTCTCGGTGCGGTACTACCTGATCGCGGTGCTGTTCGTCGTGTTCGACGTGGAGACCGTGTTCCTGTTCCCGTGGGCGGTGATGTTCCGCAAGCTCGCGCTCTTCGGCTTCGTGGAGATGCTGGTCTTCCTCGGCATCCTCGTCGTGGGGTACGTCTACGCCTGGCGGCGGGGAGCGCTGCAATGGGTGTGATCGAGAACCGCTTCGAGTCCAACGTCCTGATCAGCACGTACGATACGGTCATCAACTGGGCGCGCCGCGGCTCGGTGTGGCCGATGCAGTTCGGCCTCGCCTGCTGCGCGATCGAGATGATGGCCGCGATGGACCCGCGCTTCGACCTCTCCCGCTTCGGGATGGAGGTCTTCCGCGGCACGCCGCGCCAGTCGGACCTGATGCTCGTCGCCGGCACGGTGACCGAGAAGATGGCGCCGATCATCACGCGTCTCTATCACCAGATGCCCGAGCCCAAGTGGGTGCTCGCCACCCGGTGGACGTCTACGTGCCCGGCTGCCCGCCCCGCCCTGAGGCGCTCATCTACGGCCTGATGCAACTGCAGAAGAAGATCGACCGCATGACCATCGCGCGCAAAGCGAGCTAGGGGGACGGGCCGGAATGCCGCTTGTCTTCGTCATCTTCGCAATCCTGGCGACCGTCGCGTCCGCCGCCATCGTTTTTGTGGGTGTTGGTTGCACGCAGGGCCTCCGCCGATCTGTCCTCGCTGGGCTGGCTGCTGTGGCGCTGGCGCTTTACGCCGTCTGCCTGTGGCGGTCCCCACAAAGCTGGGTGGTGAGCGACACGCTGGTGCTTTCCGTGGCGGTGTTGGCCGGAGGCTTGCTGAGCTTGTCGCTGGCTAGCGACGCCGCTGTTGTGGCGTTCCTCACCGTCGGCGCGGTGGTGGATGCGTTCTCTTCTACCCTCGGCCTTACCGCAGCGCTGCTGAAGAGTTATGTAGCCGGGAAATCCCACCTCCTTGAGGTTTTGTCGATCTCGGCGCCCTTCGATGGCAAGGTCATCCCGATCGTGGGGATTAGCGACCTCTTCTTCCTCGGCGTCGTGTTTTCCGCCCTCGGGCGGTTCGGTCATCGCCGTGCGGCCAGTTTTCTGGTTCCCACCGGAGGGTTGGTGCTGGCCCTCGCCGTCGCTTTTCTGACTAACTTCGTTGCCGCGCTGCCCGAGGTGGCGTTGGTGACCATCGTGTACCTCGCGTTGCATAGGCGGGCGCGGGTGAGCCTCCCCATTGGCACGCTCGATCATTGCAGGACGGACCCGTAGGAGAACGCCATGTCCGATGAGGTTAACAAGACGCCCTCCGCGGTCACACCGCCGTCCGCGCAGCCTGCGGCGCCCAAACCGCCCTGGGAGGAGAAGCCGGTCACGCCGGTTCCCCAGGACGCGCGCGAGCACGCTCAGGTGAAGGAGATCGCCGCCCTGGGAGGAGAAGCCGGTCACGCCGGTTCCCCAGGACGCGCGCGAGCACGCTCAGGTGAAGGAGATCGTCGCGGCCGTCCCCGGTGCCGTGATCGAGGCGCTCGAGTTCGCGGGCCAGGTGACCGTCACCGTCGACCGCGAGCGCATCGTGGAGATCGGCCGCGCGTGCAAGGAGAAGTTGGGCTACGCCTTCCTCGTGGATCTCACGGCGGTGGATTGGCAGGACCGCCCCGAGGGGCGCTTCGACGTCGTCTACTGGATGCACCGCCACGCCGACTCCGTCCGCCTCCGTCTCAAGTTGAAGGTTGGCGTGGACGCCGAGGTGCCGTCGGTGACCGGCGTGTGGAAGGTCGCCGACTGGATGGAGCGCGAGGTGTTCGACATGTTCGGCGTCTACTTCGCCGGCCACCCGAACCTCGAGCGCATCCTGACCTGGGAGGGGTTTTCCGGCCACCCGCTGCGCAAGGACTTCCCCCTGGAGGGGATCGACACGGGCGCCGCGGTCTATCCGGACGTCTTCCCGCCCGGGGGCGGCCCGGTCGCCGGCGGCGAGGGGGAGTGATGGGCAACCTCGAAACCCTCAAGCCGTTCCCCGACAGCGAGGAGATGGAGATCTCGTTCGGTCCCCAACACCCCGCCACGCACGGCGTGTTGCGGGTGCTGCTCAGGCTCGACGGCGAGCGCATCGTCGATGCCAAGCCGGTGATCGGCTACCTGCACCGCGGCACCGAGAAGATCTTCGAGCGCGAGACCTACAACGGGGCGATCCCCCACACCGACCGGCTCGACTACACGGCGGCCGCCACCAACAACCAGGCGCTGGTCGGCGCGGTCGAGAAGATCATGGGGGTGACGGTGCCGCCGCGGGCGTCCGCCATCCGGGTGATGCTGGCGGAGCTGCAGCGCATCGCCTCGCACACCATCTGGCTCGGCACCCACGCGCTCGACATCGGCGCGCAGTCGCCGTTCTTCTACACCTTCGAGGAGCGGGAAAAGGTCCTCGATCTCTTCGAGGAGTACTGCGGGGCCCGCCTCACCCTGAACAGCATGCGGGTCGGCGGCCAGCCGTACGATCTGACCGACGGCTGGGTGGACCGCTGCCGCACCTTCGTGGACCAGTTCCCGGCGCGCGTCGCCGAGTGGGAGCGCCTGCTCACGACGAACCGGATCTGGAAGCTGCGCACGGTCGGCGTCGGCGTGATCTCCGCCGCGAACGCGATCGAGTGGGGGTTGACCGGACCGCCGCTGCGGGGCTCCGGCGTGAAGTGGGACATCCGCAAGGTGTTCCCCTACGACCGCTACGACGAGTACGACTTCGAGATCCCGGTCGGGGCGAACGGCGATACGTACGACCGCTACCTGGTGCGGATGGAGGAGATGCGGCAGTCGGTGCGGATCATCAAGCAGTGCCTCGCCAAGCTGCCGGACGGCCCGGTCATGGCCAAGGTTCCGAAGGTGATCAAGCCGCCCAAGGGCGAAGCCTATTTCTCGGTCGAGAGCCCCAAGGGGGAGCTCGGCTTCTACGTGGTGTCGGACGGCGGCGCCCACCCGTACCGCCTGCACGTGCGGCCAGCGTGCTTCATCAACTTGCAGGCCCTCCCCGAGATGGTGCGCGGACTGCTGGTTGCCGACCTCATCGCGGTGATCGGCACGCTCGACATCGTCCTCGGCGAGATCGACCGGTAGGGAGCGGCCATGGCGAACCCCTGGGTAGCGTTTCTCCTCGTGCCGCTGGTCAAGATCGTCGTGATCCTCCTGGCGGTCATCCTGCTCGCGGCGTACATGAGTTTCTTCGAGCGCAAGGTCCTTGCGTACATGCAGATCCGCATCGGGCCGAACCGCGTCGGCCCGCGCGGCTGGCTGCAGCCGATCGCGGACGCGCTCAAGCTCCTGGTCAAGGAGGACATCGTCCCGGAGCGCGCGGAGAAGCTCGTCTACTTCCTCGGCCCGGTGCTGGTCGTGGTGCCGGCGCTGGTGGTTTTCTCGGTGATCCCGTTCGGGCCCGCCTTCAAGCTCTTCGGCTACGAGGTGACGCCGTACCTGACCGACGTCAACATCGGCATCCTCTTCATCCTCGGGGTTTCGTCGATCGGGGTCTACGGCGTGATCCTCGGCGGCTGGGCCTCCAACAACAAGTTCTCGATGATGGGCGGCTTGAGATCCGCCGCGCAGCTCGTCTCATACGAGGTGCCGATGGGCCTGTCGGTGGTCACCGTGCTGTTGATGGCGAACAGCCTGTCGCTGGTCAAGATCGTCGAGGCGCAGAAGCAGGCCGGCGTGTGGTACGTCATCCCCGGCATCGTGGCGTTCTTCATCTATTTCGTATGCGGCGTCGCCGAGACCAACCGCAACCCGTTCGACCTCCCCGAGGCCGAATCGGAACTGGTGGCCGGGTTCCACACAGAGTACTCGGGGATGAAGTTCGCGTTCTACTTCCTCGCCGAGTACGCCAATATGGTGGTGATCTCGTCGATCGCCACGGTGCTCTTCCTCGGCGGCTGGCTGCCGCCGTTCCCGAACTGGCTGGCGGCGGTGTGGGCCTTGCCGGCGCTCGCGTGGATCCCTCCCATCGCCTGGTTCGTCCTCAAGATGGCGGCGTTCCTCTTCGTCTACATCTGGTTTCGCGGCACCTTCCCGCGTTACCGCTTCGACCAGCTCATGGACCTCGGCTGGAAGGTGTTCATCCCGGTGAGCCTGGTCAACCTGATGGCGGTAGCGCTCGGCGTGCTGCTGATCGGAGGCCGTTGATGGGTTTCTGGGATCTTGTGACATCGATCGTGCCGTTCGAGCTCGCCCAGGGGCTCGGCGTCACCGGGCGTTTCCTCTTCAAGAAGAAGGCGACGATCCAGTACCCCGAGGTGAAGCCGGTCCCGAAGGACCGCTTCCGCGGAATGTTCGGCTTCTCCGAGGAGCGCTGCATCGTCTGCCACGCCTGCGCCAAGGCATGCCCGATCGACATCATCCACATTCAGGACCACTTCGAAGAGATCGAGGTCGACGGCAAGAAGCGCAAGAAGAAGGTCCTCGACCGCTACGACATCGACGTCAAGCGCTGCATGTTCTGCGGCCTCTGCGAGGAGGCGTGCCCGACCAAGCCGCTGGCGATCTGGCTGACCACCAAGAGCTATGAGGCCTCCGCCTACGAGCGCAACGAGCGCCTGTACTTCACCAAGGAGCGCCTGCAGGACTGGAAAGGCGTGCGCCCGTACCCCGGGGTGGTGTCGCCGCGAGACGGACAGATGCCGGACGACCCCACCGGCGGGTCGGCGGCGGGGCGGGGAGAACCCAAACCATGACCTGGTTCCTCGTTCACTTCGCCCAGATTGTTTTCTACTGCCTGGCGGCGGTCGCGCTCGCCGGCGCCGTCGGGGTCATTGCGTTTCGGAGCCCGGTACATGCGGCGCTCTCGCTCCTCGGCACCTTCCTCGCGGTGGCCGGGGTGTTCGTGCTGATGCAGGCCGAGTTCCTGGCCGCCGTCCAGGTCCTGATCTACGCCGGCGGAATCATGGTGCTGTTCCTGTTCGTGATCATGCTGGTGAAGGCGCGCGACATCCCGGACGAGCCGCAGTACGTGCGCCGCCTGGTGCCAGCCGCGGTCATCCTCGGCGTCCTGCTCGCCGCTCTCGTCGGCGTCGGGCTCTGGGCGGCCTCCAGCGGGCCGCCCGCCGACGGCGCCGCGCTGCGCCTGGTGGCCGGGGCGCCGCTCGGCAACACCGAGGCGGTCGGGTGGAGCCTGTACCGCGACTACCTCCTGCCGTTCGAGGTGGTGTCGATCGTGCTGCTGGTCGCGATGATCGGCGCGATCGTGATGGGCCGCAAGGAGACGGGGAGGGGGGGAGCCGCATGATTTCAACCACGCACGTCCTCGTGCTCTCGCTCGCGTTGTTCACGCTCGGCGTCGTCGGCATGGCGGTGCGACGGAACTTCATCACCGTCCTGATGTGCGTCGAGCTGATCCTCAACGCCGCCAACCTCAACTTCATCGCGTTCTCCCGCCAACTCGGGGACCTCACCGGGCAGGTGTTCGCCGTGTTCGTGATCACGATCGCGGCCGCCGAAGCCGCCATCGGCCTCGGCATCATCGTCGCGCTCGTCCGCCTCAAGCAGACGGTGAACCTCGACCAGGTCAACGTGATGGAGGGATAGCCGATGAAAGATCTGCTCTGGCTGATCCCGCTCCTCCCCCTGATCGGCGCCGCGGTCAACGGCCTGGTCGGCAACCGCCGCGGGTGGTCGCACCGCACCACCACCGGCGTCGCGCTCACCGGCTCCGGTCTCGCGATGGTCGCGGCGTTCGCCGCCATCGTCGACTGGGCGGCATCGCTCGGCACCGCCGCCGTGCACGTCAACCGGTTGTTCACGTGGATCCCGGCCGGGTTCGGCCACACCACCGGTGGCCTGCTCGCCAACCTCTCGATCGATTTCGCCCTGCGGATCGACGCGCTTTCGGCCGTGATGCTGTTCTTCGTCACATTCGTCGGCTTCCTCATCCACGTCTACTCGGTGGGGTACATGCACGGCGAGGGGGAGCGGCCGTACGCGCGCTACTTCGCCTACCTGAACCTGTTCATGTTCGCGATGCTCACGCTGGTGCTCGGCGCCAACCTCGCCGTCATGTTCGTCGGGTGGGAGGGCGTGGGCCTGTGCAGCTACCTGCTGATCGGCTTCTTCTTCGAGAAGGACTGGTGCGCGTCGGCGGGCAAGAAGGCGTTCATCGTCAACCGCATCGGCGACTTCGGTTTCCTGCTCGCGATCTTCTGGACGGTGAAGGTGTTCGGCACCGTCGACTTCGCCGCGCTGCAGGCGGCGCTCGCGGCCGACCCGGCGAGGTTCGCGGCGGCCGCGACCCCGATCGCGCTGCTGCTGTTCGTCGGCGCGGTCGGCAAGTCGGCGCAGCTGCCGCTGTACGTCTGGCTCCCGGACGCGATGGCCGGTCCGACCCCGGTGTCGGCGCTCATCCACGCCGCGACGATGGTCACCGCCGGCGTCTACATGGTGGCTCGCACCAACTTCATCTTCCGGCTGTCGCCGACCGCGATGCTGGTCGTGGCGCTGGTGGGCGGCCTGACGGCCGTGTTCGCGGCGACGATCGGTCTGGCGCAGAACGACATCAAGAAGGTCCTGGCGTACTCGACCGTCTCCCAGCTCGGTTACATGTTCCTCGCCGCCGGGGCGGGGGCGTTCGGCGCGGGGATGTTCCACGTCTTCACCCATGCGTTTTTCAAGGCCTGCCTCTTCCTCGGCGCGGGCTCGGTGATCCACGCCTGCTCCGGAAACCAGGACATGCGCACGATGGGCGGCCTCAAGAAGCAGATGCCGACCACCTACTGGACGTTCCTGGTGGCGACGCTGGCGCTCGCCGGGATCCCTCCGCTCGCGGGCTTCTTCTCGAAGGACGAGATCCTGGCGAAGGTGTTCGCGGCCGGCTCGGGCAATTTGTACGGCTTCGGGGCGGTGTACCTGGCGCTGTGGGCGCTCGGCCTCGCAGGCGCGTTCATGACCGCGTTCTACATGTTCCGCGCCGTGCACATGACGTTCCACGGCGAGTTCCGCGGCACCCACGAGCAGGCGCACCACCTGCACGAGTCGCCGAAGAGCATGACGGTGCCGCTGCAGATCCTGGCGGCGGGATCGATCGCGACCGGTTTCCTCGGGATGGGGATGTTCGGGCCGAAGCTGAACTGGTTCGAGGGGCTGCTGCACTCGGTGGCGGCGCCGGTCGAGGTCGAAGGGCACCACGTGAGCGTGAGCATCGAGTGGCTCCTGATCGCGCTCTCGGTTGGGGTCGCGCTCTCCGGGATCTGGCTCGCGACCAGGTGGTACTTCGGGCCCGAGGCGTTCGCACGGCCGCGGCGCTTCGGCGAGCGGTTCCCCGGTCTGGTGACGACGGTTGCCAACAAGTACTACGTGGACGAGGCGTACAACGCCACCGTGGTGGCCGGCACGATGAAACTGGCGCGGGCCTCGTGGGAGTTCGACGCCCGCGTCGTGGACGGCGCGGTCAACGGCGCGCGCCACCTCACGGTGGGCACT
>NCBR01000149.1 GCA_002279285.1 Acidobacteria bacterium 37-71-11 | reverse complement strand
TGGCGGTGCTGACCGCGAAGCCCGACCTGCCCGTCCACCGCGAGCTGGAAGCCGCGGGGGACGCCTGCGGGGTGCGCGTCGAGGTCCTCGACGCTCTCGGGATCGCAGCCCAGGACGCGCCGCCCCGTCTCTGGCGCGGCGGGGAACTGCTCGACACCGCCGGTTTCGGCGCCGTGCTCCCCAGGGTCGGGAACTGGCGTCCGGACACCGTGCTGGCCGTGCTCGGCGTGCTGCGGGACCTGGGCGTGGGCTCGCTCAACGAGCCCGAGGCGATCCGGACCGGCCGCGACCACTGGCGCACGGCGTGCGCCCTGGTGGCCGCCGGGGTGCCGCACCCCGCGACCGTCGCGGGCTCGGAGCCCGGCGTGCTCGCGGCCGCGGCCGCGGCGGCGTTCGGCTTTCCGGCGGTGGTCAAGCAGCGCAGCTCCCGGCGGGGGATCGGGGTGATCCGCTGCGCGAGCGCGGCCGAGCTGGAGGCGGTGCTCGACTCGCTCTGGAGGACCGGCGACGAGGTCGTCGTGCAGCGCTTCTGCCCGCCGGGTGGCGTGAGCCGGCGGGTGCTGGTGCTCGACGGCGAGGTGCTCGGAGCGACGGAGCACCGCGCGCCGGAAGGGGAGTTCCGCGCCAACGCCGCACGCGGCGCGGCGGTGCGCCCGGTCGCCGTGGACGGCGCTACGAGAGGGCTCGCGGTGTGCGCCGCGCGGGCGACCGGGCTCGCCTTCGCCGGCGTGGACCTCATCCCGGACGGTGGCGGCTGGGTGGTGGCCGAGGTCAACCCGTCGCCCGGGTGGACGCACTTCGCCGCGGCGACCGGGGTGCCGGTTGCTGCCCGCGTGGTCGAAGCGCTCGCAAGGCGGAGCGGGGACCGGTGAGCGACCCGTTCGCCTGCGCCGTCAAGGTCCGGCTCAAGCCCGGGCGCGACGCCTCGGTGCGCGGGCGCCACCCGTGGGTCTACCGCGGGTCGCTGGCCGGCCCCGTGCCCGTGGGGACGGCGCCGGTGCGGGTGGCAGGGGCGAACGGCCGGCCGCTCGGCACCGCGCTGCCGGGCGGCTCCGGCGGGTCGCTGGCGCTGCGCATGGTCGCGTTCGGCGACGAGCGCTGGGACGCCGCGGCGCTGCGCCTGCGCCTGCTCGCAGCGGCGAGGCTGCGGGAGCGCCTCGCCCTCGACGCCGACGCCTTCCGGCTGGTCCACGCCGAGGGCGACGACCTGCCCGGCCTCGTGATCGACCGCTACGGGCCCGTCGCCGTCTGCCAGCTCTTCGAGCGGGCGTGGGAGCCGCTCCTTCCCGCCGTGCTGGAGGTGCTGGCCGGCGAGTTGGGCGCCGCCGACGTGCTGCTGCGCGGCGGCGACGCGGCGGCAGGCGTGCCCACCGTGCTGCGCGGCCGCATGCCGGCCGCCGAGGTCGTCATCCGCGAGGGCGGCGTGCGCTTCGCCGTCGACCTGCTCGGCGGCCAGAAGACCGGCTTCTTCCTCGACCAGCGCGAGAACCGCCGCCGGGTCGCCTCCCTCGCGGGCGGGGCGTCGCTGCTGAACCTCTTCGCCTACAGCGGCGGCTTCGCGGTCGCGGCGCTCGCCGCCGGCGCCGCGCGCGCCGTCAACGTGGACGCCTCGCCGCAGGCCCTCGCCCTGGCGCGGCGCGCATACGCGCTCAACGGGCTGCGGGCCGACGATGCCGGCTTCGTGACCGGCGATGCGTTCCGCGTCGTGCGCGCGCTCGCGGCCGCCGGCGAGCGCTTCGGCGTCGTGGTCGCGGATCCCCCCGCGTTCGTCAAGCGCAAAGCCGACCTCGAAGCCGGCCTGCGCGGCTACAAGGATGTCAACCTGCACGCCATGCGACTCGTGGAGCCGGGGGGCCTACTGTTCACCTGCTCGTGCTCGGCGCTCGTCGGCGAAGAGCAGTTCGGCGAGATGCTGGCCGCGGCTGCGCTCGATGCCGGCCGGACATTGCGGGTGCTGGAGCGGCGGGGGGCGGGGCCGGACCATCCGGTCTCGGCGTTCTGTCGTGAGGCCGAGCACCTCAAGGCGTGGCTTTGTGCGGTAAACTAGTGCGGATGCTTCGGTTCTTGGCGGCGTACGCGAGGGGCGGCGCACTGCGGCTGTGGCCGGCCCGAAGACTGAGTGTTTCCAGGTGTCACACTTTTTCCAATTTCAAAGGGGGTAGGGTGTGATGCGGCGACGATCATGGAGTGCATATCGTGTCCTTGCAAGACATCGGCGCGGTGGCACGGGGGTTGCGTTGACACACCCCGTGACTTGTGTGAAACGACGTGTCGGCCGCGCTGCCGGGTTCACGCTGATCGAGGCGCTGGTCGTGCTGGCGATCGTGGGGCTGCTGGTCCTCATCGCGATCGTGCCGATCAGCTCGTACTGGCAGCGGTCGCGCCTCGAGACGACGGCGGGCGACATCCGCAACTTCCTGCAGTCGGCGTACTCCGAGGCGATCAGCCAGCACACGCAGGTGGTCGTGACGCTGCAGAAGAACGCCACGACCGGGCGGTGGGAGCTCTACCTCACACCGCCGCCGCTCAAGGCAAGCCGGCTTCTCGTGCTGCCGGAGTTCGTGAGCTTCGCCTACAACCCGGCCGCGACCGCGGGGGGGTGGCCGGTGTCGTCGAAGGGGGTCCGGGGAATCATGTGCGACCAGAGCGGACGCACGATGGTCCCCCTGTTCCCTGTGGCGCCTCTGTCTCCTGTGGTTGCCGACACCTTCACCGGTTGGGGCACCGAGACCGCGGGGCAGCCGGTGCTGCAGGTCAAGACGCTGGCGGTCACCCACGTCAACATGGTGGACGGCAGCCTGCAGCCCAACATCCGCGACGACATCCTGCTCTTCCCGATCTGGACCGTCACGGTCCACAAGGTCCTCTTATGAGTGGGGCCGCGATGACGGGGCCGGCGGGGAAGCGCCGCGGCGAGCGGGGCGTATCGCTCATCGAGGTGCTGGTGGCGTTCTTCATCCTCTTCGTGGTGACGCTCGCGGTCCTCCAGATGCTCTCGATGGCGTACCTCGTGAACCTCGGGTCGCTGACCCGTACGGACCTGACCTACCGCGCCCAGCGCGTGGTGGAGACGATCCGGCTGCAGCGCTACCGCATCTTTCTCGGCCAGGCGACGGACAACACCTGCTGCCCGGTCGCGACCGGCAGCACGATGACGATCCCATCCGCCGGCACCTGCGACGCGTTCTGGGGCCCGGATGGGGCGAACGTGATGGAGACGAACGCCCGCTTCGCGCTCAGCTACACGATCGACACTGCCGGCAAAGTCACAGTGAACGCGGTGCCCCGGACGACCGGAGCCAACCTGTACCTCGGCCCGGCGGCGAACAAGGCGGTGGTCTATGTGGCGCAGATCCAGTAGGCCCGGCGGCGGTTTCACGCTGGTCGAGGTGCTGGTCGTCGTGGCCTCGCTGGGGATGATCCTGTGGATGGTCGGCGCCCTCTTCTTCCCGATGCAGAAGGCGGCGGAGCGCCAGCGCCTGCAAGTCGAGGCGCGGCAGACCGCGCGCGGCGCCACCGACTACGTGGCGATGCTGGTGCGCGGCGCGACCGACATGAACGACATCACCAACCCGCGCAACCCCGCCGCGATCCTCACCTTCCTCGTCCACGGTTCGGTGACCGGAAACTCGGCGACGCCCACGTGCGACGGAACCCCCACCTCCGGGTGCATCCAGCTCTCCTACGACAACGTGACCGACGCCACGCTCGCGACCCCGGGGACCGACATCCTGACGTTCGGCGTGCCTTCGGCGCCGATGCGGCTGAAGCCGTCGCACTGGCCGAGCGCCGGGAACTTCGCCGCCAGTACGAACGCATGGGAGTTCGACCAGGGGTGCCCGAGCGACGCCGCCAACATGACGGCGTTCAAAAATGCAACCGGCTATGGCAGCGACCCGGCCCACCCCACCTGGAGCCAGCCGCAGATGCTGTTCGACAAGACCGGCAACTGGGTCTTCTACCAGATCACCGATTACAAGGAATCCCCGAACTCGACGAACTGCAGCGACCCACCGTCGAACTGGTGCAAGGACCCGCAGTCCGGACAGGTGGTGCCGTGCATCCAGGTGGTCGCGAACCCCGGCAACTCCGCGCTCAACGCGCCCGGCGGGCAGAGGAGCTACGTGGAACCGGTGACGCTCATCGTCGGGCTGCAGTACGCCAGCTTGCGCGTCTGCGACGGCTGGCTCGAGCAGAAGGTCGGCATCTTCAACCCCGCCACCGACGACAACTGTCCCGGGCTCGCGGCCGGGGCGGCGTTCCCGCCGTACGTGATCAAGGCGGGGTGGTCGCCGCTGCTGCCGAACGTGGAGGACCTGCAGTTCGCCTACCTGTTCGATGCCGGCACGGTCGGCAACGGGCCCGCCGGCGCGATGACCACGGCCGCGCACGTGCCGATCATGGGTGGCACCCCGCTCGATCCCTGGGACATCCGGCGCGTCATCGGCATCCGCGTCACGGTCACCGCGCGCTCCTCGTCGCCGGTGTTCGGGGGCGGGAAGGCGCTGATGCGGCAGCCGGCCGCCGAGGACCACGACCCGGGGGCGATCTCGCCGGACACCTACTTCCGCTACCAGCTCTCGTCCACGTCGCTGCTGCGCAACCGGGATGCGGGGTTCTGACCATGGCCGACGCGCGCAACCGCCAAACCAACCCCGGCGAGCGTGGCATCGCGCTCATCATGGTGATCCTGTTGCTGCTCGTGCTCACCGCGCTCGGGATCACCGCAACGATGTTGATGACGCAGGAGGACCGCATCTCCTCCCGCCAGGAGACGCAGAAGGCCGCGCTCTACGCCGCCGACGCCGGGCTGAGGAGGGGCGAGGCGATCCTGCAGAACGTGCCGTACAGCAACACGAACCTCACCGCGTTCCTGGCGCACACCTCAGTCGCGAACACCGTCGCGGTGACGCCCACGATCCCCCAGCCGCCGGGGCCCTGGAACAACGAGCACCTCGGGACCTACCTGACCACCCTGGTGGGCGCCGGCACCGAGCTGGCCAACCAGGAGGTGACGCAGGTGGACACCGGTGGGGTGACGTTCAACCGGGTGCGCGCCTACTACAGCCTGTACGTGCGCAACAACCCCGAGGACCCGATCTACAACGTGGCCAGCCCCGTCCCCACCCCGGTCCCCGGCACGACCACACCCGTCAACCTCAACCTTGACACGCGCCTGCGCCTCGTCTCGGTGGGGTTCCTCACCGACGGGAAGGGGGTGAACCCGACCACCGGCGCCGCCAACGTGCTGGCCGTGAAGATCCTCGAGGAAGAGCTGAACTGGGGCGGACAGGGCGGCGGCAACCCGAACCAGATCGACGTGAACGCCGGAGCCACCAACTCCGGGATGTGGGCCGGCGGAAGTTGAGCGATCCGGTGGGCCGAGTGCCCGCTCAGGGTCCGATGCGGAGGTCGTGATGCGACGGATGGCCAGGAAGCTGATGCGGAGGAGGATGATCGTGATCGTGCTGGCGGTCGGGCTGGCGGTGCCGGTGCTGGCCGCGACGCTGGTCCCCTCGAACGAGGGCTACGACCTCATGCAGCAGATCACCTTCCAGCAGGTGAAGGCCAACATCCTGATCGTCCTCGATGTCAGCGGCTCGATGGCCTGGGACTACAAGGGCAACTATGTCGGCGTCGACAGCATCGGCACGAACCCCCAATTCGGCTGGAGGGTGTCGAGCCTGACCTGCCCGACCCCGACCCCGACCCCGACCCCGACCGAGACCCCGACGGCGACGCCCACGATCACTCCGACTGCGACGGCCACCGCGACCGCGACGGTCACGCCGACCGCAACGGCGACGGCGACAGCCACGAAGACGCCGACGGTCACCCCGACGCCGACGGTCACGAAGACGCCTACGGTCACGCCGACGGCCACGACGCGGTCACGCCGACGGCCACAATTACGCCGACGGCCACAATCACGCCGACGGCTACGCAGACGGCGACGGCCACGGTGACGCCCACGGTCACGCCGACCAAAACCGTGACCCCGACCAGGACACAGACGCCAACGCCGCTCCCGACCAACACGCCGACCAACACGCCGACGATCACGCCGACGCCGATCCCGCCGACGCCGACCAACACGCCGACGATCACGCCGACGCGGACGCCGACGCCGACGCCGACGATCACGCCGACGCAGACGTTCACGCCGACGCCGACGATCACGCCGACGCCGACCCCAAAGCCCACACAGCCTGCTCCAAACTACGGGCTCTTCCCCGCCGGTATCCTGCTGGCCCAAAACGACGGGGGTGAGGGGGGCGACGGCGGCGAGCCCACGCCGACGCCGGACGTGAAGTTGTGCCAGTCGTGGACCTACACGCTGGTCGTGCAGCAGACCTATCCGAGCCGGATGGCGGTGGTCAAGAACGTGCTCGGCCAATGGGTCACGATCACGACGCCGTGGGAGCCGCCGGTGTGGCCGCAGCCGCAAGAATTCAACGCAAATTGGCGGATGGCAGACAACGTCTACATCAGCAGCATCAGCGCGGTTGAAGCTGATAAACAGCCGCTCGCGCCCGGGGAGCACACCTACGCCTGGACGGTGAACTTTTCGAGCCTTCAGCCCGACCCGGGGCCGCCGTTCAACCTGTACGCGACCGACGCCACCGACCCCTCGCGGCAGCCGATCCAGGGCGGCGATCCGGTTCCGACCTGGCTGACCTGGCCCAACGTCTTCTATTCCTACACCGACATCAGCGGCACCTTCGGCTCGGGCGCTGTCGTCCAGCCCCCGCTCGACGTCGTCGGCACCAACACCAAGGTCGCGAACTGGGGCCTGATGGTGTTCTCGACCGGCATCGACCGGGACACCACCGGCGGGTCGGGCACGTGGGAAAAGCGGAACAAGGTCGTGGCGATGATCGACACCTCCGACAAGGGTGACGTCACGAAGATCGAAACCGCGATGGGACTCGTCAGCAACGGCGGCATGAACGTGTACGGGAGCACCCCCACCAACGGTGCGCTCGGCCCCGTGCCCGGCGCGGCCGGCACCGCCAACGCGGAGACGATCCTGCAGTACGTCGCCCAAGGCACCACGAAGAATACGGACCTCGTGGACGACGTCGGCCAGCAGTTCCCCCTGCCGCCGGACCCCAAGTTCGACTGCGGCCGCCAGTACGCCTCGATCCTGGTCACCGACGGTCTCTCCAACGTCGGAAATCCGGGAGGGTGCAACGAGACCTATCCGGAGATCGGAAACTGGAGAGAGCCGTGCCTTGCGTGCAGTTGTTCCAACACGACGGACGCTCAGCCGAACAACGGCGGCCCCGGCTGCCCCGACGGCGGCGACTCCAAGCACACCTGCCCGTGGGATTACCAGGAGTTCGCGGCCGGGCAGGCGGAGAACGCGTGGTTCTCGAATGTAACGATCGATAAGACCCTCAAGCCCCTGATGGCCCGCACCTGGGTGATCGGCATCAGCCAGGAGGTCGGGCTGTGCGAGCTGAACTCGATCGCCTACCGCGGCCGCACCGATGCCAGCGACCCCAAGAACCTGGTCGGGATGGGCGGCGTCGCGCCATACCTGGACCCCTATCTGTCGTTGGGCGCCGACCCGACCGGCAGCACCTACGACGGCCCGCTAGCGCCCAAGGACGATGGTGAGGCATGTGACCTCGCGTCGCATAGCCCGGCGCACGGCGACTACGCCTTCTTTGCCCAATCGGCGACCAAGCTCTACGACGCGCTGAAGAAGGTGTTGAGCGCCTACGGGATCGGGGACTACTCGACCTCCGGGCCCTCGATCTCCAACACCGCGGAAGCCACGACGGCGAGCACCATCGGCTTTATCACCACCGCCGAATACCCGGCATGGCGCGGCCACGTGTACGCCTACGACCTCACCGCCCCGATCACCTGCACGAAAGACGGCGATTGCCCGACGGTGTCCAACGGCGCCGGGCGCTGCAACCTCATCAACGGCGACCCGAACTTCGGAACTTGCAAGGCGCCGGACACGTTCAAGCTGCTCTGGGATGCCGGTCTCGTGCTGAGCACCGGCAACGACGGCAAGCCGCGCCGGATCTACACCTGGGACGGCACCACCCTCATTCCCGTCGAGAAGGCCAACGAAGGTGCTCTCAATACGGTCTGCGGCAACTGCGGGATCGACGACAACGTCGTGGACTTCATCCGCGGCAACAACGGAAGCGGCACTCCGAGGCCGTGGCAGCTCGGCGCGATCGTCAACTCGACCGCGGCGGTCATCGGCAAGCCGGAGGAGTGGAAGCAGTTCACCGGCCACCTCGGCTTCGAAACGACGTACGCGAGCCGCAACTCGGTTGCGTGGATGGGCGCCTCCGACGGCATGGTGCACGGCTTCGACGTCACGGACGGGTCGGAGCTGGTTGCCCTCATCCCGCCCGACCAGCTCGCCAACCAGGTTACGCTGTACAACAACTACAAGAGCAACCCCACCGACGACGGCATGGGGCAGCAAATTTTCCCCGCCGACCACCTCTACGGTGTCGCCAGCTCGCCGCGCTTCGCCGACGTGTGGGACCCCGGGCAGTCGGAGTACCGCACCATGATGTACCTCACCGAGGGCCCTGGCGGCACCGGGGTGCATGCGATCGACGTCACGCACCCGACCCCCACCGACCCGAACTACGGCTATGGCACGCCGTACAACTCCAGCAACCCGGAGGCGGCGCCCCCGGTGCAGCCGCTGTGGAGCCTGACCCAGGACGGCCGGGGGCTCACCAAGACCCTGCCGTCCCTCAACGACACCTGGAGCATTCCAGCGATCGGCGGCACCCTCAACGGGGCGAAATGGCAGCTGGTGATGGGCAACGGCTACACCAAGTACGACACCACCAACGCGACTACCATTGCCAACACGAAGAACCCGGTACCGGTCTACCTGCGCCTCAATCCGCTGACCGGAGCCCAGCTGTCCGCCGACTCGGTGACCAACTTCAACACTGACCAGGCGCTGGGCGGTCCCTGGGTGCGCAACCAGATGTTCGCCCACTCCACGATCTGGAGCACCACGACCGGCTACTACCAGCCGGACGACGACGTGAACGAGGGGGTCCAGGCCGACCTGCAGGGCCACGTCTGGCTGCTCGACCGGAATAACCTGACCAGCACCTGGGCCAATCCGCAGACGCTTTCCGACAGCGTTCCTCCGGTGATCGCCGGCGAGCCGCTCTACTACACGCCAGCGGTCGCCAACTACCCGTCCGACCAACCGCAGTACAACGTTTTCGCCTTCTCGTCGGGGACGTTCTACGAGGTGAGCGATTACATCAACGGCTCGGCCGTCGGCACCACAGGTCACTTCATCCCGTCGCTCTACCTGGCGGCCAGGAGCATCAAGTCCGGCTCCACGGTGGTGAACAGGATCGAAATCCGCAACTTCACCGGCACCACCAGCACCGACGGTGGCATGACGTTCTCGATCAACCCCGGTGGCACGCCCTACTTCGGCCACCGCACCCAGGTCACGGCCTCGCCGCTGATCCTCACCCCCAGGGTCGGGTCCAACGGCAAGGTGATCGCCCTTTACCTGCTCTTCGACCCCGATGCCGGGTGCAAGGGCCTCGCGTACGTCGTGCGCCTCGACTTCGACCCGGGCAACCTCACGAACGTCGCGGTCAAGGTGGCCGGGGCCGGCGAGGGCGCCGCGTCCGGCCTCGCCCTGGCGGGCACCCTGCCGGTGGTGTCGAAGTCGTTCGCGGGAACGGGCGGCAAGGCGTACTTCTTCGTCGTCAGGGACCTCCCGATCGCGGGTGCGGGCGGCGCCGGCGCGCCGATCGCCTGGTGGAGGGAGCTGCAGTAGCGCTCCTGGACACGGTCTTCACGGCACGGGGCGGGCACGAGCCCGCCCCGTTGCCGTATGCGCCGCCGCGGGACTCGCTTCCGCCCCCCACATGCGCGTAGCGGCCGCCCGCCGGGCGGCCGGCCTTGCCTTCTGAGAGAAGCCGGGTCGTGTCGTGTCCGTGTGGGGCGCGCGCGCCGCGCGCGCTTCTTCTTGCCCTCCGAAATGCGACGACCGCGCGCCCGGCGGTCGCGCCCCACATTTAAATCGCACGCGCCCGGCGGTTGCGCCCCACATTTGGGATCACGTGGGGCGGGCGCCCCGCCCGCCATCGGCGCGGCGCGCGGGCCCCTGTCCGCGTGCACGTTGACCATAGCAAACGTGCATATTGACACAACTCGTGATGTCACTCCGCACGCCGACGCCTTGACATGCGCAAAATCGAGGTCCAGAATCCGCAGAACGACGAGCCTGGGAGGGCACATGGACAAGAGGCAGATCCTCGAGCGCTGCAAGAAGGAAGGGGTTCGGTTCCTGCGGCTCACCTTCACCGACATCGACGGCATCATCAAGAACGTCGAGGTCCCTGGGACCCAGTTCGAGAAGGCGCTCGACGGCCAGATCATGTTCGACGGGTCCTCGATCGAGGGGTTCACCCGGATCGAGGAGTCGGACATGCTGCTCAAGCCCGACCCGGCGACGTTCGCCATCTACCCGTGGCCGACGCCGTACGGCAAGGTGGCGCGCCTCATCTGCGACGTCTACAACACCGACGACACGCCGTT
>NCBR01000013.1 GCA_002279285.1 Acidobacteria bacterium 37-71-11 | reverse complement strand
TCCGGTCGCGGGCACAGGAGCATGCGGGCTCGGGCGCGGGGGCGCCCGGGCCCGCATCCGGCCACCCGCGGGACCGGCAAGCAAGAAGCCACGGAGTGGAAGAAGAACCAACAGGACCGAGCGACACGGCCGCAGCCCGCGGGGCAAAACAAGACAGCCTCACGCAGCGAAGAAGAGAATCAAGGCCACCCGCGGGAGCGGCAAACAAAGAAGCCAACGCGCGGTGGAAGACGAAGCAGCGGCCGATCGATCCGGCCACTGGCGGCGGATGGCGCCTAGAACTCGAAGACCTCGCCCTCGAGCACGTCGGAGAGCTGGCGCATCACCGCACTCGTAACCGCCGCGGACGCGCCCGCGACGATCGCCGCGCCGCGGGAGCGGCCGATGGCGAAGCCGAGCCCGGCCGCAACCGCGATGGTGAGCACCGGGTGGCGGCGGACGAGGTCACGCCAGTCGATCTCGTCGGGGATGACCTTGTCGAGGAGAAAGTCGGCGTTGAGTCGCTGGCGGCCGGCGCTGGCGTCATCCCCGTCGTCGTCCTCGATCTCGTACAACTCGTGCTCCTCCTCGGGACTCTCCGGGGGCTGCTCGTCGCGCGGTTTCTCGGCATCCATACGCTACGCCTCCCGCCGCCGGACGAGATACCCCACCGCGAACCCGACGCCGAGGGCGATCAGGATCGACTTGCCCGGATTGCGCCGGACGTAGTCCACGACGTCATCGCGGACCTCCTTGACGTCGATCTCCTGCACCTTCGCCTTGACCTTGGCATACCCCTTCTTGATCTCGGCGGTGAGCTTGTCGAACTGCTCCTTGGCCTTCTCGTACGCCTCCTCGGCGACCTCGCGCGAGCGGCCGTACAGCTCGCCCATCTTCTCGCGGGCAGTCTCGAGCGCGGCGCGGGCCTCGGCCAGATATTCGCGGGCCTTGGCATACGCCTCCGTGGAGCGGGACCGGAGCTTCCCGTACCCCTCCCCGAGCGCCTCCTTGGCCTTCTCCATCGAGCCCTCGGCCTGTGCAATCGACTCCTTGGCACCCTCGAGCACGTCGTGCACGGCACCCTCGAGTTGGTCGATCTTCTCTTCGACGCCTGGAGTTTTCTTCGCAGTGGTCATGGGCACCTCCCGGTAATCCCCGATGCGAACAATTCTACGCCCCCCGGCTGGGGGGCGCAAGGAACGCAGACCGAAGGACATGCAGCGCAGCCTTGAACGGCCGGCCGGCACCGGGTATGGTATGAAGCCCCCATGGTCACTCTCACCTTTCTCGGCGCCACTGGAACCGTCACCGGCTCACGCTACCTCGTCGACGTTCACGGCACCAGGATCCTGATCGACGCCGGGCTGTTCCAGGGGAAGAAGGAGTTGCGGCTGCGCAACTGGGAGCCGTTTCCGGTGCCCCCGGCCTCGCTGGCCGCCGTGATCCTCACCCATGCGCACGTCGACCACACCGGGTTCCTCCCCAGGCTCCTCCGCGAGGGCTTCCAAGGCCCGACACTGGCCACCCCGCCGACGACGCGCCTGCTGCGGGTGGTGCTTCCCGATGCCGCCCACCTGCAGGAAGAGGAGGCGCGTTTCGCCAACAAGGTCGGGTCGTCCAGGCACGCGCCCGCGCTGCCGCTGTTCACCGTGCGGGACGCCCAGGAGGCGCTGGGCACTCTCGCCGCGGTCCCGTTTGGCCAGACCTTCACCATCAAACCCGGCATTGATTTCCGTTACCACCGGCAGGGACACATCCTCGGCGCCGCGGCGGTCGAGCTGCGGGTGAAGGTGGCGGGGGGCGATCACATCACCATCTACTTCTCCGGCGACGTGGGGCGGTACGACGTCCCCATCCTGCGCGAGCCGGAACCTTACCCGGGTTCGACGTACCTGGTGGTCGAGTCCACCTACGGCAACCGCCTTCATGACCCCGCCGATCCCCGCGACCAACTCGCCGAAGTCATCAACGAGGCCGCCGCCCGCAAGGGCGTCATCCTCGTCCCCGCGTTCGCGATCGACCGGACACAGGAGCTGCTCTACTTCTTGCGCGAACTCGTCGAGGACGAGTCGATCGCGCCGCTGCCGATCTTCCTCGACTCGCCGATGGCGCGGGAGGCAACCGTCGCCTACCGTTCCTGCGCGCTCGAGCACGACGCCGAGATGCGCGCGCTCGTGCGCGAGGGAGTGGACCCGCTGGTGCCGCCCAACTTCCAGATCGTCGGCCGGGTGGACGAGTCCAAGCGGCTCAACTCGCTCGCGGGGCCGGCGGTCATCATCTCGGCATCGGGGATGGCCACCGGAGGCCGCATCCTCCACCACCTCAAGCACCGCCTCCCCGACCCGGCCACGACGGTCGTGTTCGCGGGGTTCCAGGCCGAGGGGACCCGCGGGCGGAGACTCCTCGAGGGCGAGGGCGAGGTTAAGATCTTCGGGGAAATGACCCCGGTGCGGGCGCAGGTCCGCAGCATTCCCTCCCTCTCCGCCCATGCCGACGCCGACGAGCTGACGATCTGGGCAAGCGGGCCCGCGACCACGCCGAAAGAGGTCTTCGTGACCCACGGCGAGCCGGAGGCGAGCCAGGCGCTGGCGGACCGATTCGCCGGCCGGTTCGGCTGGCGCTGTGTTCTTCCCGCGCTCGAGGAGACGGTGACGCTTTGAGTCGGTTGCTGCGCGGGCTTGCCCGCTTCGCCGCCGAGCTCGTCCGCGCGCAGTACCGGGACCAGCTGATGTTGCGGGCCGGGGCGCTGGCGTACACCACGCTGCTCTCGATCGTGCCGGTCATGACCGTCGCGCTCGTCATGGTGGGACGCGTGCAGCCCGAACGTGCCGCCAAGGTCGTCACCGCCATCGCCGCCGTGCTGCCGTTCTCGCCCGCCCACGTGCAGGCCACCCTTGCCGCCTTCGCCGAGCGCACCGCCGCCCTCGGGTGGGTCGCGGTCGCGATCTCGATCCTGATCACGTTCAACGCGTTCTGGCAGGTCGAGGAGGTCATCAACGCGATCTGGGGCCTGCCGCGCCGCCGCCGCTGGGAGGTCCGCCTGGTCTCGATCGCAACCGTGGTCGTGACCGGTCCCCTGCTGCTCGCGGCGCTGTTCTCCGGCCTGTACTGGCTGTCCTCACGTTTCTGGTACCCCGTGGTGGCGCCCCTGATGCGGCCGCTCCCGGCGCTGCTCGCCGCGGTGGCGCTCGCCGCCTTCTACCGCTGGGTGCCGCACACGCGCGTGTCCTGGCGCGCGGCGGCCGCCGGCGCGGGGGTCGGGGCCCTCGCCCTGACCGTCCTGCACCTCTCGTTCCAGACCTACTTCGGCCTTGCCGGCAACTTCAACAACGTCGTCTACGGCTCTCTGGCCATGCTTCTGTTCTTCCTGGTCTCGCTCTTTCTGCTCTGGTTCGCGATCCTGCTCGGGGCGGAGGCATCGTGGGTCGTCGGGCACGTCACGCCGACGCCCCGAAACGACGGCCTGCGCGGGCTACTGGAACTCCTGGCCGCAGTCCACTGTAGCGGCACCCTGTCCACCGACGCTGTGGTACGGCTGCTCGGGCACGCGGGCGATGACCTACTCGCGCGTCTCGCCGCGGCCCCGCCGATCCTCCTCGGCGGCGCCTCCGGATGGCGCCTGGCACGGCCGCCCGAAGCGATCACCGTCGAGGACGTGCGCGAGCGCGCCGGCGCCGCCGCCGGGAGCGGCACCCCCGGCGTGCTGACGCTCGCCGGTTTCATCAAGCAGACGAGCGGCGAGCGGCGAGCGGTCGGTGGCGCCGATGGAGTCCACCGGCCGACCCCGACGCCTTAGCGGGTCATCCTGCGGGCGAAGAAGTTGTCGCGGTCCTGCGTGCGGGGCGGGTGCGAGGGGCCCCGGCAGGGGCCCGGCTTGCGACCCGTGTACTCCGAGAACAGCCCGACCGCCAGCGTGCGCCGAACGTCCTCGAACCCGGCCCCATCAAGAGCGGCGAGGATCCTCTCCGGAGGTACGCAGCACTCGACCGTGTCCCAGAAATAGCGCATCAGCATTTCCGCCTCGACGTTGCCGGTGCGCAGCCTCGTCAAGATCGGCACGATCCGCCGCATGTAGAAGCGCAGGGCCGCAAACCCTACGCGGCTGGCCGGCTTGGTGAGTTCGAGCACGCACACGATGCCGCCCGGCCTGAGCACGCGGAAGAACTCGCGGAACGCGACCCCAAGGTCCGCGAGGTGGCGCAACGCGTACCCCATGCTCACGAAGTCGATGCTCGCGGCGCGGATCGGCAACTGCTCGCCGACCCCGAGCACGCCCGTCACGCCGAGCTGGCGGCGCGCTTCGGTCAACATCCCGGTACTGGGGTCGAGGCCGATGACCGAGCGCGGATCACCCGCCAGCCGGCTCGCCTCCCGCGCCACCAGGCCGGTCCCGATCGCGACGTCGAGCACCCGCATGCCGGCTACGAGGCCGGCGCGGCGGAGCGCCTCTCGCCGGTACCGGCGCCCGCTTCCCATCGCCATACCGCCTTCGATCGTGTCGTAGTCACGGGCGGCAAGATCGAACAGGCGCCGGACGAACTGCGGCCGGTCGGCGTCGTGCCCGTAGTACTGGGCGAGGGTCGGATGCGGAGGCAGCGCGCCCCCTGGGTTCTGCCGCTGCGAGCTTTCCATCGGTAAATCTTATCAGCAGTAAGCGCCTCAGAACGTGCTTCCGATCGAGAACTGGAAGTTCGACCTCTTCTCGTCGGGGAAGGGGCGCGGGTTGATGCCGTAGATGAACCGCAGCGGGGCCTGGAAGATCGGCAGGAAGATCCGCAGCTCGGCGCCGTACGAGTAGCGCATGAGGCCCAGGTCCCACCCCTGCGTCTCGTACCAGGTGTTCCCGAGGTCCGAGAAGAAGATCAGCTTCAGGGGCCCGCCGACTTTGATCTGGTACTCGAGGTTGAGCTGGAGGTAGCGGTCGCCGCCGAGCTGGACGCCGTTGGCATCGACGAAATAGGCGCCGGTCTTGGTGCGCGGCAGCACGGAGTACCACTCGAACCCCCGCAGCGAGCGCTCGCCGCCCAGGCGGTAGCGGTCGTAGAACGGGATCGCCACGCCGTTCAACGACTTCTCGATGCCGCCCTCGAAGTTGGCCGCGAAGATCGTCCGCTTGGACAGCGGGTGGAACAGCGTCGCGCCCCACTCCGGCTTGAGGTAGTCGAAATCCCCGCCGAGGGGGCCGCCCGCGTAGCGCACCCGCAAGTAGTACGAAATCCCCTGGCTCGGGTCGAACGGGTCGTCGCGCGAGTCGTAGCCGTAGGCCGGCGTCAGCGACGAGGTGACGCCCGAATACACTTCGTGGAACTTGTCCTCGGTCAAGATCCCCGTGTACGGCGTCGGGAAGGGACGCCCGTGCGGGTAGGTGATGGGGCTGTCCGGGCCGAGCGTGCGGAGGACGCTGTAACTCGCGTACACGTCGTCGTAGCCGTAGGTGACGGAAAACTGGCCGAAATCGCTGACACCCAGCCCCCACACCAGCGTGCCGCCCTTGCCCTTGCGCATATAGTCGCTCAACGAGTTGGTGAGCCCCGAGTAGTCTACGGTCTGATTGTAGATCGAGCCGCCGACGAGCATCCGCTTGTCGAGGAAGTAGGGCTCCGAGAACGACAGCGTGTAGCTCTTGCCGGTCGCGCCCGACTGCAACCCGACCCCGATGACCTCGCCGCGGCCGAGGAAGTTGCGGGTGTTGAACATGAACTGCCCGAAGAACCCTTCGAGTTGGGAGTAGCCGAAGCCGAACTGGATGTCGGTGCGGCCGGTCTCCTCCCCCTTGATCGTCACGTTGACGAGCTTGTTTTTGTCGTCGAACTTGAAATCGAGGGGGTCTTCCTTCAGCTTGAAATAACCGAGCTGGTTGACCTTGAACATCGACTTCTTGAACAGCGACATATCCATCCAGTCACCCTCGAAGAGCCGGATCTCCCGCCGCATCACCTTGTCCTGCGTTTTGGTGTTGCCGACGAACTCGAGGCGGCCGAGACGGAAGCGGTCGCCCTCGTAGACGCTGACCACGACATCCACGGTGTTCGGCTTGTCCTTGCGGTCCACCAGCGCCTGGTTGGTGTACGAGTAGATGTACCCGCGCGCCTGGTACAGGTTGCGCACGGCCTCGTTGCCGTCCTCGACCTTCGAGTAGTTGTAGATCTTGCCAGGCTTGACATCGTAGAGCTTGCGCAGCCCTTCCGCGGGGAACACCGTCGCGCCCGTGATCGACAGGTTGCCCATCTTGAACTGCTTACCCTCCTGGACGGGGATCGTCACCACCATCCGGAACTTCTTCTCCTTCTGGGTCCGCCCGCCGGGGTTGCGCGCGATCAGCTCGACCTTCGGCTCGCCGACGACGACGTCCTTATAGCCGTGGTTCATGTAGAACTTCTTGAGGTTCTCCGAATCCTCGCCCCAGGTTTCCTTGCTCCAGATCGTTTTCTTGCTGAACATGCGGAAGATCGACTTCTGCTTCGTCTTTTTGAGCGCCATCCGTAGCCGGCGGTCGGAGAAGATTTTGTTCCCCTCGAAGCGGATCTCGCCGATCTTGACCTTGGCCCCCTCGTCGATCCGAAACGTCACTTTGCGCTGGTTGGGGCCGTCCTCGCTCACCGCCGGCTCCACGACCGCGCTGGCGTAGCCTTCCTTGGCGTAGACGTCGATGATCGCCTGCTTGATGCGTTTAAGCTCCGAACTCCGCAGCGGAACGTTGCGCTTCAGCGTCACGTTGGCGGTGTCCAGCTTCTCCCTGAGCGTCGAGGTCGAGAGCTTCTTGTTGCCCGTGAAGGCGAACTCGGTCACGATCGGGCGTTCGCGCACCGTGACGATGAGCCGCACCTTGCCCGGGGCGATGTCCTCGTACTCGACCTTGAGGTCCTCGACCAGCCCGGAGTCCCAGAACCGCCTGAAGCTCTTGGCGATGGCCTGCGGGTCGAAGACGTCGCCCTTGGACACGTTGAGGTAGTACTCGACGGTGTCCGCCGTGATGGTGGAGCCGCCGACCACCTTGATCTCGGCCACGATCGGCTTGACGGGCTCCGGCGGGACAACAGGTGCGGCCGCCTTGGGCGCATCACTGCCGGCGGCGGCAGCCGCAGCCCTGGCCGCATCGTCGGCCCTTGCAACCCCGGCCGCAAAGGCCACGACAGCGATCGCCACAGCCGCTACTGTTCGCACACGACCTCCCGAGCCGCCACCACCAGGCGCTCCCCTTCGACGCGAGCCAGAAGGACCTCGCCCTCGGAGTGCCGGTGCGAGATCAGGTAATCCGACATCGCATCCTCCAGGTAGCGCGCCACCGCGCGGCGCAACGGCCGCGCGCCCGCCGCGGCGTCGCCGCCGGCGTGGCCGACGAGCCACTCCACTGCCTCCGGCGGAACTTCGAGCGTGATCCCCCGCCCGGCCAGGTGCGCGACGACGTCGCCGACCAGGAGTTGCGCCACCTGGCGGAGTTCGGCCGGCCGCAGCGCGTGGAACACGACGATGTCGTCGAGGCGGTTGAGGAACTCCGGCGGGAACCGGCGCCTGAGCTCCCGCATCACGGTCTCCCGGATCTCCCCTTCCGACGGCAGACCGCCTCGCTCGGTGAAGCCGACGCTTGCGCCGCCCGCCAGCAGGTCGCGGGTCCCGAGGTTGGAGGTCATGATGATGAGGGCGTTCTTGAAGTCCACCTGGTCGCCGTACGCGTCGGTCAGGATACCGTCCTCCAGGATCTGCAGCAGCAGGTTCGCGATCTCAGGGTGCGACTTCTCGATCTCGTCGAGCAGGATCACCGAGTAGGGCTGCCGGCGCACCCGCTCGGTGAGTTGCCCCCCCTCCTCGAACCCGACGTACCCCGGAGGCGACCCGATGAGCTTCGAAACCGCGTGGCTCTCCATATATTCGGACATGTCGAAGCGCACGAGCGCCTTCTCGGAGTGGAAGAGGAAGCGCGCGAGCTGGCGGGCCGCCTCGGTCTTGCCGACACCCGAGGGCCCGAGGAACAGGAACGAGCCGATCGGCCGGAGGCCGCGCGCGACGCCGAGGCGGGAGCGTCTGATCGCCCGCGCGATCGCGGAAATCGCCTCCTGCTGGCCGACGATGCGCTCGCGCAGGCTCTCCTCCATGCGCGCGAGGCGCTCGACCTCGTCCTCGCGCAGTGTGGTGATCGGGATCCCGGTCCACGACGAGATGACCTCCTCGATGTCGGAACGCCCCACCTCGGCCGGGGGAACCTGCGTCGGCTGGCTCTGGGACAGCCGTTTGATCTCGCCCCGCAGCCAGAGTTCCTTCTCACGCAGTTTCACCGCACCCTCGAAGTCCTTGCCGGAGATCGCGCGCTTCATCTCGCGCACCAGTCGGTTCGCCTCGCCCTGTCGCGAACGGAGTTGCTCGGTCGAAGCCGCTCCGCGCAGCTTCACGCGCGCGCCGGCCTCGTCGAGCACGTCGATCGCCTTGTCGGGGAAGAAGCGGTCCGTGATGTAGCGGCCCGACTGCTCGACCGCCGCGCGCAGCGCCTCGGCCGCGTAGCGGACGTGGTGGAACTCCTCGTAGCGTTCCCTCACCCCTTCGAGGATGCCGAGCGTCGCCGCCTCGTCCGGCGGCTGCACCGCCACCGGTTGGAAACGGCGCGAGAGCGACCGGTCCTTTTCGATGTACTTGCGGTACTCCTTGAGCGTCGTGGCGCCGATACAGGTCACCTCGCCGCGCGACAGGGCAGGCTTCAGAATGTTGGCCGCGTCCAGCGACCCCTCGGCGGAACCGGCGCCGATGAGCACGTGGAGTTCGTCGATGAACACGACGATCTCGGGGTTCTCCTTGAGTTCCTTGAGGATCGCCTTGAGACGCTCCTCGAACTGGCCGCGGTACTTGGTCCCGGCCACGACCAGCGACAGATCGAGGGCGACGATGCGGCGCTCGGCCAGCTGCACCGGGACGCGTCCCGACGCGATGCGCTGCGCCAGGCCCTCGACGATCGCGGTCTTCCCCACGCCCGGCTCGCCCAGCAGCACGGGGTTGTTCTTCGTGCGGCGCAGCAGGATCTGGACGATGCGGTCGACCTCCTCCTCGCGCCCCACCAGCGGGTCGAAGCCGCCGGTCGCGGCGAACTCGGTCAGGTCGCGGCCGAACTCCGCGAGCGCCGTCAGCTCCCGCTTGCCCTTCTTGGCCTCGCGCTCGCGCCAGATCTCGGCAAGCTCATCGCGTGCCGCCGGCAGCGAGAGCCCGTGCGCCGCGAGCGCCCGGGCGGCGGCGCTCGACTCGAGGCGCAGCACCGCGAGCAGGAGGTGCTCGTTCCCCACCGCGGGCTGCCCGAGCACCTCGGCCTCGTGCGCGGCCAGCAGCAGGATGCGGCGTGCGTCGTCGGCGAGCGGCAGCTCGCCGGGGGCCTGCACCTCGACGCCGCCCGGGGCGGTGCCGAGCTCGGCGCGCAGCTCGGCGCCCGTGACCGCAAAGCGGGCGAGGAGCTGCTCGACGACATCGTCGCTCTCGCGCAGCAGGCCGAGCAGGACGTGCTCGGGCGCGATGCTCGAAGCACCGGCCTGCGCCGCCTCGTAGCGCGCGAAGAACAGCGTCCGCCGGGCCCTTTCGGTCAGGTTCTCGAGCATGCCACCTCGACATCGGCCCCGGACAGCCGCAGCGTGCGTCCACAGCGGCTGGCCAGGGCCTCGTTGTGGGTCACGATAACACTCGTCAGACCCCGGCTCAAATGCAGCTCTTCAAAGGCTCCGAACAGGATTTCCGCGTTTGCGGCGTCGAGGTTCCCGGTCGGTTCGTCGGCCAGCAGCAACTCGGGGGACGCGACCAACGCCCGCGCCACCGCGCCCCGCTGCTGCTCTCCCCCCGACAGCTCGTCGGGGAAGTGACCGCGCCGGTGGTCGAGGCCCACCGAGGCGATCAGCTCCGCCGCGGCCGCGAGGGCGGTGCGGCGCGGTTCGCCGGCGATCAGCAGCGGCATCGCGACGTTCTCCTCGAGCGTGAACTCGGGGAGCAACGCGTGGAACTGGAACACGAAGCCGATGCGCCGGTTGCGCCAGCGCGCCCGCTCCTCCACCGAGAGGCGCGAGGTGTCGCTGCCGAACACGAGCAGTTCCCCGGCGTCGGGGCGGTCGAGCAGCCCGATCAGGTGCAGCAGCGTGCTCTTGCCGACGCCCGAGGGTCCGACGACCGCGAGCATCTCGCCGCGCTCGACCGCGAGGTCGAGCCCGCGCAGCACCTCCACCCGCCGTTCGCCGGCGCCGTAGCCTTTGCGCACGCCGCGGGCGATCACGAGCTCGTCACTCATAGCGCAGGCCCTCCAGCACGTCGCGGCGGGAGGCGGCGCGCGCCGGGGCCAGCGACGCGAGCAGCGCGGCCGCGATCGAGACGCCGAGCACCAACGCGACCGCGCCGGGCGTCACGCGGAACGGGACATGCGAGACGATGAAGACGCCGCGCGGCAGCGGCAGGGCGTGGGTGCGGTCGAGGATCCAGGCGCCGGCCCCGCCGAGGAGGGTGCCGAGCACGCCGCCCAGCGCTCCGACTCCAAGGCCCAGCAGGATGAACAGCCGGCGCACCCGCGACGCGGGCAGGCCGATTGCGGTGAGGAGTGCCACATCGGCGCGCTTCTCCGCCGCCAGGAGTGCCAGGTTGCACAGGAGGTTCAAGGCGGCGACCGCCATGACGAGCGCGACACCGAAGCCGATCATCACGCGCTCCAGCGTCAGCGCGGCCAGCAGCGGCCGGTTCAGTTCCGCGAACGACACCACCTCGACCCCCTTGGGGATTTCGGCCTGCACAACCGATGCCACCCGCCACGCCTGCGCCGGGTCCTTGGCGCGGAGGGCGACGGTCCTCGGGGCGCCCAGATCCAGCAGCGCGGCCCCAATGCGCGTCGGCACCAGCACCACCGCGCGGTCGTCGTCCGGCCGCATCGGGCTCACCGCATCCACCACGACCCGGCGCCGCATCGGCATCGGTCCCAGCGGCGTCAGCACCAGCTTCGGGCTCGCGATCGTCAGCTCCGACCCGGCGCCGATTCCGAGCCGCGCCGCCAGCACCCGGTTGACCTCCACACGGGACATGGTGTCCACCGCCTCCAGCTCGGCGGGGACCGCGCCGTCCCCGCCCAGACACCACACGGCGCCACCGCTCGACGCCCGCACCTCGAGCTCGGGGTGGCGCGCCCGCAATTGCGCGATCCAGTCGCCGCCGGGAAGCACCCGCCCGGCGCGCGGTCGCAGCTCGGCGTGGACACCCGCCTCGGCGAGCTGCGCCCGGATCGTGGCCTGGAAGCCCTCGAGGAGGGCCAGGGTCAGCACCAGCGCCGCCGCACCCAGGGCCATCGCCCCGAACGAGATCGCGCTCACGGCGGCGACGTGAGTCCGGCGGCCCAGCCCGAGGAGGTATCGCCCCGCGAGGAAGCCCAGCACGCTCACGCCGCGCCCCATCCCAACAACCAACCGGCGGCCGCCAGCTCACCGCTCGTAACCCGGCCGCACGCCACCCGTTGCGTCCCGCTGTCAGCTGCCGGCCGCGAGCTGTGAATTGCAGTCATCAACCCTCTTTGGGGCGCAACAGCGGGAACAGGATCACGTCGCGGATCGAGTGCGAGTCGGTGAGCAGCATGACCAGGCGGTCGATGCCGATCCCCTCGCCGGCGGTCGGCGGCATGCCGTGCTCGAGCGCCAGCACGTAGTCCTCGTCCACGACGCCGCCGCCCAGGCGCACCTGCTCCTCGAACCGCCCGCGTTGGTCGTCGGGGTCGTTCAGCTCGGTGAAGGCGTTGGCGAGCTCCATCCCCGCCATGTAGAGCTCGAAGCGCTCCGTCAGGTCGGGGGCGCCGGGCTTCCGTTTCGCGAGCGGCGAGATGTCGGCCGGAAAATCGACGACGAACGTCGGGTCCAGGAGGCTCGCCTCGGCGGTGGCCTCGAACAGCTCGGCGAGCAGCTTGCCCGAGGAAAGCCGCGCGACGTCGGCGATCTCGAAGCGGCGCGCCGACGCCTCCAGGCGGGCGCGCTCCCCGAGGTCCTCGGGCGCGAGGTCGGAGTGCGCCAGCACCGCGTCGCGCATCGCCAGCCGCTTCCACGGTCGCGCGAGCGAGATCGTCTTCCCGCCCCACGGCAGCTCGACGGTCCCGGAGACGGTCTCGGCGATGCCGGCGACCATCTCTTCGGTGAGCGCCATGAGGTCCTCGTAGCCGGCGTACGCCCAGTAGAACTCGAGCATCGTGAACTCGGGGTTGTGATGCGTCGAGATCCCCTCGTTGCGGAAGTTGCGGTTGATCTCGTAGACGCGCTCGAAGCCCCCGACCACCAGGCGCTTGAGGTAGAGCTCGGGGGCGATGCGCAGGAACAGGTCCATGTCGAGCGTGTTGTGGTGCGTCACGAACGGCCGCGCGCTGGCGCCGCCGGGGATCGGCTGCATCATCGGGGTCTCGACCTCGATGAAGCCGCGGGCGTCCAAGAACGAGCGGATCGCCCGCACGGTCGCGGCGCGGGCCAGGAATACCTTGCGCGAACCGGGATTGGTGGCGAGGTCGAGGTAGCGCTGGCGGGCGCGCAGCTCGCGGTCGGTGAGGCCGTGCCACTTCTCCGGCCAAGGCTGCAGCGCCTTGGCGAGTACCGTGACGGTCTCGGCGCGCACGGTCAGCTCCCCGGTTCTGGTGCGGAACAGCGCGCCCTCCACGCCCCAGAAGTCGCCGAGGTCGAGGGTCTCGAGCAGCGCGAACGCCGCGTCCCCGAGCTGGTCGCGCTTGAGGTACGCCTGAATCCGGGCGTCGCCGTCCGCGAGGTCGAGGAACGCCGCCTTGCCGTGGGTGCGGATCGCGGTCACGCGGCCGCCGACGCGGACACGGGCCGACGCCGCCTCGAGGGCCGCCGCGTCATGCCCTGCGAACCGCGCCACCACCTCGCTCACGCGCCCGTCCACGGGGAAGCGGGGCGGGAACGGGTCGACGCCGCGGCGCCGCAACTCCTCGAGCTTCCCGCGCCGGTACGCTCGCAACGTCTCCAGCGGTTCCACGTCACCTCCACGCGCGCCTGTCGACACGCCAAAGCGGCGCATTTTAGCATGTGCGCGAGCCCCTGTTCGCCACGCAAACTACGCCGGATCAGACGGTCACGAGAGAGGTTGTGGGTTCGCTGCGGGCGTCCCGGTCGACCCTTGGCCGGCTCGCCCCGGTGTTACCATACGCATGGGTGAAGAACCCTGCTTCCCTGATCATGCGTGCGACCGGAGGGCCGAGATCATGAGTCAACCTCGTTCGGGCGCCGTCGTGGCGCTGGCGATCTTCGCGCTTGTCGGGGCGATCTTCGCGGCGGTTTCCACCGCGGACTTTGTCGCATTCCTGGATCGCCAGGTGCACTCGGTCACCTGCTCGTTCGTGCCCGGCCTCGGTGCGGCCGACACCACCGGCACCAGCGGCTGCCACGCCGTATTGATGAGCCCCTACTCGGCCGTCTTCCGCGCCTCGACCTGGGGTGGCATCCCGATCTCCCTCGCAGCGCTCTCGGTCTTCGCCTTCCTCCTCTTCCGCGCCGCGGACCTCCTCATCAGGCGCGTGGCCGGGGATCCGGACGAGACCCGCTTCCTCGTCGCCGCCACCCTCCTGCCGGTTTTGGTCTCCGCCGTCTACCTCACGATCGCGGTGCTGCGCATCGGATCGCTGTGCAAGCTGTGCGTCGGGATCTACGTCGCGTCACTCGGGGTCTTCATTTCAGCAATCGTGGCCCACCGCGGCGCCGCCCGCACGGCGCCGCGCCGCTCGGTCCCCTGGGGCGCCTACGCCGTCGCCTTCGTCGAGGGCGTCGTCTTCGTCGCCGTGCCGGTGCTGCTCTACCTGGCGCTCAAGCCCGCCTACACCAGCGCGATGGCGAACTGCGGCGACCTGATCCACCCGGAGGACCGCTACGGCGTCCGCGTCAAGCTCGGCGGACCTGCCGGCGGCGTGCCGGCGATCGAGGTCATCGACCCTCTGTGCCCGGCGTGCAAGGGGTTTTCCGAGCGCCTTGCCGCGAGCGGCCTGGGCGCGCGCCTCGACCCCGAGATCGTGCTCTTCCCCCTCGACAAGGAGTGCAACTGGATGGTGAGCGAGTCGCTCCACCCGGGCTCGTGCGCGGTTTCCGAAGCGGTGCTGTGCGCCGGCCCCCAGGCGCGCGACGTGCTGGAGTGGGCGTTCGCGAACCAGGACAAGCTACGCGAGGCCGGAAAGGACACCAAGCGGGTGTACGACCTCATCCGGCAGCGGTTCCCCGAGCTCGGCGGCTGCCTCGGCAGGCCGGCCGTGAAGGCCCGCCTCAACCGCTCGCTGCGCTGGGTGGTCGCCAATTCGCTGCCGGTGCAAACGCCGCAGTTGTTCGTGCGCGGGCAGAAGGTGTGCGAGGAAGACACCGACCTCGGCCTCGACTTCGTGCTCGCGCGCTTGCTGGACCGCCCGCAACCCGGCGGCGGGGCGGGGAGGTGATGCCGTGAAACCGAACAAGGCCCATCTCGCGCTCTTCCTCGTCGTCCTCGTGCTGCTCTCGGGCATGGTCGCGGTGTGGGTGCACGGCGCCGCATCCCGGCTCGCCGACCTGCAGTCGTCCGCCAAGGGACCGGGCACGGCGGTGGCGAGCGCCTCCGACAAGGGGTACTGCACCGGCGCCCTCAAGCAGATCCTCCGCCGCGTACTGACCTCGTGCGGGCTCATCACGGGCGGCTCCCAGCGCGGCTGCCAACCGGTGCAGGCGCGCAGCGTCGCCGCGATGTCGGGCGACGACTTCAACGCCCTGTTCGTGCCGCTCGCCGACCGGGCGGCGATCATCCAGTTCGACCAGGACAGCGCGGAACTCGACAGCGGGGCGATCGCGCTCCTCGACAAGACGTTCGCGGCCCAGCGCGGCGCCTCGTACTTCCTCGTCGTCTCGCGCGCCTCCACCGAGGGCGCGCTCTCCTACAACCGGGAGCTCTCGCGCAAGCGCGCCGAGGCCGTCCTCGACCACATCAGGAGCAAGTTCTCCGACCCCGACCTCGACCAGGAAGTCGGCCTGCTCTGGCTCGGCGCCGAGTACGCTCAGCTCGACAAGGAATTCTGCCAGTGGCAGCGCTCGCGTCCCGACGAGGCGTGCACGACCGCGCACCTGAACCGCTCGGCGTTCATCGCATGGATCGACTGCCGGCTGTGAGGCGCGCCCTCGCTGTCGCCGCGGTGCTCGCCGTCCTGACCGTCGCGTGCGGCGGCGGCCAAAAGCCCGCGCTCGCACGCTCCGAGAGTGTCGCTGCGAGCGGCCACGCTCCTGACCCGCGGCGCTGGTGCGACGTGTTCTATACCGACGCCGACGCGCCGGCGCTCGCGCTGCCTCGGGTCGAGCCCGCCCGCGCCGGGGCAGCGCTGCCGATGCTCCCGACCGATCGCTGGGTCTGGGTCAACGTCTGGGCCACCTGGTGCGGGCCGTGCCGGCGTGAGATGCCGCTGCTGCTCCGCTGGCACGACCGGCTCGTCAAGGAGGGCCGCCCGTTCGACCTCTGGTTCCTCTCGGTGGACGAGCGCCAGCAGGACCTCGTGCAGTTCCTCAAGGACAACCCCGAAACCGCGCCCGGGGACTCCGTGCGCCTTGCCGCGCCCGGTGGCCTCGAGCGCTGGTTGGCGGGTTTCAAGGGCGCGCCGACGGGCGCAATCCCGCTGCAGGTGATCGCGGCCCCGGGCGGCAAGGTGCGTTGCATCCGCGCCGGGGCGCTTCGCGACGCGGACTACCCGGTGGTCAAGGCGCTCCTCGCGCCGTGATGACTCGGCGGCCGGCAGCAACCGAGCCGGAGTGGTGGTACAAAGGCGGGATGAACGGACCTCGTTGCTTCCCTGCCCGCGCCACCGCGACCCTCTCGCTCCTGGCGGTCGTTCTCGCCACCGCCTGCACGCGCAAGGCGCCGGCGGTCGACCCCGCGTACCGGGCCGAGATCGAGGCATGGCGCACCGCGAGGGTGGCGGCGCTGACCGCCCCGGACGGCTGGCTCACGCTTACCGGCCTGTACTGGTTGAAGCCGAGGGCAAACCGGTTCGGCTCCGATCCCGGCAACGAGATCGTGCTCCCGGGCGCCGCCATCGCCGGCGTCGCCGGGGCCATCGACCTCCGCCCGGACGGCACGGCCGTCCTCGAGCCCGGCCCCGGCGCGGCCGTCACCGTGGGCGGCGTGGCGGCCGGCGAGCGGCCGCTGCGCTCTGATCGCGACGGCAACCCCGACGTGGTCGCGCTCGGGACGTATCGCTTCTACGTGATCGACCGGGCCGGAACGCTCGGGGTCCGGGTCAAGGACACCGCCAGCCCCGCCCGCGCGCACTTCAAAGGGATCGAGCACTTCCCGCTGAATCCGTCATACCGCGTCACCGCGACGTTCGAGGCCTACCCCGCGCCGCGCCAGGTGAAGGTCGCGACCCACCAGGGCCCGAGCCAGACGATGCTCGCTCCCGGGCTCGTGCGCTTCTCGCTCGGCGGGCGTTCGCTCGCCCTCGAGCCGTTCGTCTCGTCGCCTGGGGACCGCACGTTCTTCTTCGTCTTCCGCGACGCGACCAGCGGCCACCAGACGTACGGGGCGGGCCGCTTCCTCGACGCGGAGGCGCCGCCGCGGGGAGGCCGCACGGTCGTGCTGGATTTCAACAAGGCAACCAACCCGCCGTGCGCCTTCACTCCGTTCGCCACCTGCCCACTGCCGCCGCTGGCCAACGAGCTGCCCGTGCCGATCGCGGCGGGCGAGATGTACAGCAGCCACCGCTGACCGGCTGCCGCCGCGCCGGCGCCGGTGCGCTATCCTCTCCAACCATGGACACCTTCACGCCCAGCGCCCTGGAGGCAGCCGCGCGCACGTTCGCCGATCACCACCCGACGGGGAAGCTCGTCGCCGCCTTCGTGGCGGGGTCCGGGATCGCCTTGGCGGCACCGGGTTGGGAGAAAGCAGCCGAGGTCCCGTACGCCGAGGTGTTCCCGTTCCCCGTCCCCGAGCTGCTGGGCCACACGCCGACCGTCACCGTCTGGCGCCGGGGGGAACGCGGGTTGCTCGTGTTCAACGGGCGCTTCCACCTCTACCAGGGCTACAGCGCGCCACAGGTCGCGGCGATCCCGCGCCTCGCCGCGCTGCTCGGCGCGCCGGTCTACGTCGCCACCAACGCCAGCGGCTCGATCGACCCCGCCGTGCCGGCCGGCAGCCTCGTGGTGGTGCGCGATCACATCAACTTCCAGGGGACCAGCCCGCTCGCCGGCGAGTGGGGACGGTGGCGCGCCCCGATGTTCCCCGACCTCACCGACGCCTACGACCCCGGGCTGCGGGCCGCCGCCGCCAGGAGTGCGCGCGCGGCGGGCTTTGCCGTGCACGAAGGGGTCTACGTCGCGACCCTCGGCCCCAACTACGAGACCCCCGCCGAGATCGAGGCGTTCCGCCGTATGGGCGGCACGGTGGTCGGGATGTCCACCGTCCAGGAGGTGATCGCGGCGCGCCACCTCGGAATGCGCGTCCTCGTGCTCTCCCTCGCCACCAATATGGCCGCGGGGATCGCCGATCGTGCCCTCACCCACCAGGAAGTGCTCGAGGTCGGGGAAGCCGCCCGCGACCGCCTCCAGAACCTGCTCCTGGGCGTGGTGGCCGAACTGGAGCGGGAGTGCGCGTGAACGTCGCCGGGCTCGAGCTGGGGCCGTTCGCGGCGCGATGCGTGCTGCTTTCGTGCGAGGCCACCGGTGAGGCCCTGGTCGTCGATCCCGGTTTCGAGCCCGAGGCCGTGATCGCCGCCGTGCGGGAGCGGGCCCTGCGCCCGACCGCGCTAGTGCTGACCCACGCCCACGTCGACCACGCCTGGGGGACCGCCGCGCTCAAGGCCGCGTTCCCCGAGGCCAGGGTGCTGCTGCACGAGGACGACCTCCCCCTGTACGGCAACCTCGTCGGGCAGTCGCAGCTGTTCGGCTTGCCGTCCCCAGGGCTCGTCCCCCACGACGGCCTCCTGCGCGACGGCGAGACGCTGGCGTTCGGCCATGAGCGCGTGCTCGTACGCCACTGCCCCGGCCACTCGCCCGGGCACGTGGTGCTCATCGGCAAGAACACTCCCGAGCCGCTCGCAGTGGTCGGCGACGTGCTCTTCGCCGGCTCGATCGGGCGCACCGACCTGTGGGGAGGTTCGCTCCCCCAGCTCCTCCGATCGATCCGCGAGGTGCTCTACCCCCTTCCCGACGCGACCCGGGTAATCCCGGGGCACGGCCCCGAAACGACGATCGGAGCGGAGAAGAGGGACAACCCGTTCGCCACTCCGTCCGAGCCGGTTGCCTCCGAGGAGAACCCGGCAGCACCCGGCGGCGTTGGATAGGGTGGAGGGACATGCCGATGCGACGCCTCGCCCTTGCCCTCGTGGCCCTGCTCGCCGCCGCCGCCGCGGCCGGCGAGACGCTGAAGACCCTCAGCTATAACTGCCCCGGCGCGGGGCTCAAGGCGATCGCCGTCAAGGCGGGGATCGGCGACGTCGAGGTCCTCGGCGCCGCCGGCAGCGAGGTCGTGGTCAGCGTTGACCTGACGCGCA
>NCBR01000012.1 GCA_002279285.1 Acidobacteria bacterium 37-71-11 | reverse complement strand
CTCCTGCGCCACCCAGCGCTCCCACCCTTCCCGCCGCAGGAAGCCGAGTTCGGAGGCCGCGAACACCTCGGTCACGTCGGCGCTCTCCACCGCGATCGAGTCGGGGGTGGTGAAGCCGCGCCGGTGCAGCTCGTCGCGCAGCGCGAGCAGGTTCACCTGCCGCACCGCCTCGCCGTGCACGAGCGTGCGCGCCCACTTCGCCTGCGGCACACCCTTGATCTCGACGCGGCGCCCGCCGCGCACCGAGACGTTGACGTCCTGGCGGCTGGCGCCGATCCCGACGCGGACGTGGCCGGTCGAGCGGCACACCCGCCCGATCAGCAGGATCGCCTCCTCGACCTCCTCCGGCGTGCGCAGGTCGGGGCCGGTCACGGTCTCGATGAGCGGCATGCCGAGGCGGTCGGTGCGCCAGACGATCAGGTGGCCGTGGTCGGAGACCTCGCGGCAGGAGTCCTCCTCGACGCTCACCTGCGTGATCGTGATCTCGCGCCCGGCGAACGGCAGCCGCCCGTTGACCCCGACGATCGCGGTGCGCTGGAACCCGGTGGGAATTGACCCGTCGAGGTACTGCTTCCGTGCGATGTGGACCTCGTCCACGATGTCGCACCCGAGCATCAGACACTGCTCGATCGCCACGTCCACCGCCTGCTGGTTGACGAGGAACGGCGGGGTGTCGTCCATCTCGTAGGTGCAGACGTTGTCCTCGTGCAGCAGGTAGATGATGTTCTTCTTGGTCTTGAACTCCATCAGCGCGGTGCCGTCGTACTCGCCCAGCTCCGACAGCGTCGGCCGCATGTGCCGCAGCACCTCGCCGTCGTGCGTCGTGGTGTAGCGGCGCGCCGGGCACCGGCAGAACATCTTGCGTTCGGTGAGCAGCTGCTGGTGGACCTCGAGGCCGGCGATCAGGCCGACCTGGGCGTAGTCGATCGATTGGGACACGCCGCGCCTCCGGGTGCGAGCGCGCAGGGCGCGCGCCGGGCCGGGCGATCATAGCATCCGGTTGCGGCCGCTTTGTTCCGCCGCATCACCGCCGCCGCGCGGGCGCTTAGGCCGACGCGCCGAGGATCGTGCGCTGCAGCGCGATGTTGTCGCGGTGGCCCGAGTAGGCGGCGGTCACGCGGCCGCGCACCGGGTAGCCGAGCAGGTAGAGGTCGCCGATGATGTCGAGGACCTTGTGGCGCACGAACTCGTCCGGGAAGCGCAGCTCGGTGTTGATGACGTCGTCCTCGCCGACGAGGATGAAGTTGTCGAGCCGCCCGCCGGAGCCGAGCCCGAGCTCGGCCATCATCGGCAGGTCGCGCATGAAGCCGAACGTGCGCGCCGGCGCGATCTCGGCCTTGAACGCGGCGAAGTCCGTCATCGTGAAGTCGTAGAACTCCTCGCCGATCGGCGGCGGGTAGCGCAGCCGGTAGGCGACCGAGAACGTCTCGGCCGGCTCGATCACCAGGCTCTTGCCGGCGCCGCCCACCTCGTAGCGCCGGTCGATGACGAGTTCCTTGCGGGGGACGCCCTGGTCCGCGATCCCGATCTCCTCCAGCCGCTCGCAGAAATCGAGCGCGGAGCCGTCGAGCACGGGGATCTCTCCGTTCACCTTGACGAGCAGGTTGGTGATCCCGCTCGCGTGCAGCGCCGACAGCAGGTGCTCGACGGTGCGGATGCTCTCGCCGTCGCGGGAGAGCGTGGTGGCGTACTCGGTTTCGGCCACCGAGCCCAGGTGCGCCGGGATCTGCGTCCCCTTCGGCAGCGTGAGGAAGTGGATGCCGCTGTTGGGCGGGAGCGGCTGGATCGCCATCCCGGTGCGCCCGCCCGAGTGCAGCCCGATGCCGTAGATCACCGTGCTCGCGCCGATCGTGCGCTGCTCGGTCGCGCTCTCGCGCAGCAGCGGCAGCTCGGGCGGCGGCAGGAACGTGCGCTCGTGCTCCGGCCCCGCCCCGATCTCCAGCGCCGCGCCGCCGGCGCCCTTGGCCGCCAGCGCCCCGGTCAGCGCTTCGAGGACGCGGTTGTAGGACAGCGGTTTCTCGAGGTAGTCGTACGCCCCCATCTTGATCGCCTTGACCGCAGTGGGCGCCGTGCCGTGGCCGGAGATCATGATCACCGCCGCCTCGGGATCGAACCGGCGCAGCGCCTGCAGCGTCTCCAGCCCGTCCCGGTCCGGGAGCCAGATGTCGAGGAAGACCACGCCGGGCCGGCGGGTGCGGTACAGCTCCAGCGCCTCCGCGCCGCTGCCGGTGGTGACCGTGCGGAACCCCTCGTCCTCGAGGACGTGTGCCAGCTCGGTCAGAATCCCGGGCTCGTCGTCGACGATCAACACCAGCGGCTTCATGCCCCGAGTGTGCGGCGTCGCCCGCTCCCGGTCAAGCCCGGCCGTGACCCGAAGGCACGTGCCGGATCGCCCCGTGTCCGAACCCCCTCGACCGCCGTCGCGTCCACCCACCCTCGTGCCGCCCGCCGCCACCACGGTCATCCACGCAAACGTGACCCCTGGCGCTTGACATGCACATGCATGTGGTTATAGCGTGAGGGTGGAGGGCCCGAGGGTGCGAACCACGATCGAGCTACGCGACGAACTCAGGGCCAAGCTGCTCGACATGGCCGGGAGGCGCGGCGAGAAGGGTTTCTCACGGCTCGTCGAGGAGGCGGTGGATCGCTACATCGCCGAAGAGCTCAGCCGTGCGGAGCCGCGCCGCGCCGCGCTTGCGGCCCGCGGGTCGCTCGCTCGTGTCGAGGCGGCGGACCTCGCGGCCCGGGTCGCGGCCATCAGGGAGAGCTGGCGATGACCATTGCCGACACCGACGTGCTCATCGACTTCCTGGCCGGCGCGGAGCCGGCCGCCGGGTGGGTTGGGCTGGAGCTGGAGAATGGCCATCTTCATACGACCGTGATCACGCGCTTCGAACTGCTCGCCGGAGCGCACACGAAGCGCCAGAAAGCCGCGGTCAGCACCCTGCTCGCGGCCCTGCCCGCGTTGCCGCTGGACGAGGCGGCAGCAGATCGGGCGGCCCGCGTCCGGCGTGCTCTGGAGTCGAAGGGCGGCCCGATCGGGATGGCCGACAGCCTCATCGCCGGGATCGTGCTCCAGAGCGGCGGCAAGCTCCTGACCCGGAACGTTCGCCACTTCGAGCGGGTCGAGGGCCTCACGCTCGCCAGCGTCCCACAGCCCTGAGATCGGTATCGAAGGAGATACGTCCCAGCCCGATACTGTCAATTTACGCGGACGTGGCACCGATGCGAAGCAATCCCGAGATACCGCGAGATCGCCACGGCCCCCTCGCGGTGCTCGGGGGCCTTGCGATGACGACGAAGACGCTACGGTTCAGATGAAAGCAGTTGCACAAGTCGGGCGGGTCACCGAGGCTCGCCGCCATTTCACGGCGTTCCCCCTTCGGAAGCCCCGGCGGGGCCCATCGCGTCTCCCGGCAGGTAGCAGCCCGACGCGACTTCCAGGGCGAGCCCGAGATCGGCCTGCTCCGCCCTGAGGCGCACCAGGGCCATGGCCCGTGAAAGGTACGCCGCGCGGGCCGCCTGCGCCGCGACCAGGTCCGCGGCACCGGATTGTGCTGCTTTCTCGTAGGCCTCGGCCACCGCCTTCAGGGAGGGGAGCGCCGCGTGTGCGGTCTTCAACCGCTCTCGAACGGTGGCCAGGTCCGCCAGGATCTGGGCCACGTCCGCTCGCGCAGCGAAGAGCCGAGCCGCGAAATCGTCATAGAGCTGCCGGCGGGTCGCCGAGGCGTAGGCCACTCGTCCCTGGCCGCGGTCGAACAGCGGGAGCTGGATGGCCACGCCATATCCCGTGGTTACGACGTTGTCCGTGTCGCGGGCGTGGCTGAGATCGATGCCGATGTCCGGGAACTGCGAGCGGATGGCGATCCGCAGCCGGTCGTCCTGGCTCTCGTAGCCCTTCTTGAGCGCGAGGAGGTCGAGCCGCCGCTCGCCCAGGTTTTCGATCAGCACTTCCTGGGACGGCAGGTTGGGCCAGTCCGGCAGGCTCGCGCCCGCCCGCAGGACAAGGGGCTCCCCCGGGGGCAGCCCCAGGAGCGCGTTGAGGGCCCGGCCTTGCCGCCCCTCCTCTTGCTCGAGCAGGAGGAGGCCGTCGCGGGCCCGTTGCCAGCTCGAGCTGGCGGCCGCTTCCTCCACGCCGCTCACCGCGCCCGTTCGGACCGCGCTGGCCGTGGCGGCCAGGGTCCGCCTCGCCTCCCGTTCCGCGGAGCGGGCCAGAGGCAGTTCCTCGCGCAGGGCCAGCACATGGAAAGCGGCCATGCGCGCCGCCTGCGCCACCTGCCACTCCTGCCAGGCGATGTCCAGGTCCACGGCCTGCGCCTGCGCCCCGGCGGCCTCGCGGCGGAGGGAGTAGGTCAGCAGGGAGGTCAGGTCAAAGCCGAGCCGGGTGTCGTAGCCGGTGACTTTGCCCCGGTCGCTGCCGCCCGTGGGGATGTCCTGGCTGTAGGAGGCCACGGGGTTGGGCAGGAGCCCGGCCTGGATGACCTGGGCCCGCACCAGGCCGCGCTGGTCCCTCGCCACCCGGAGCTGCGGGTTGGTCAGGACCGCCACCACGGCGGCCTGGTCAGGCGTCAGGCCCTGCGCCGGGTCGAGGTGAACGGGCTCCAGGAGGGGGTGCCGGATCTTGGCCGCCTCCACCGTGACGGCACGCATGTCCGGCGGCGCCAGAGCCCGGCGCTCTGCCTGCCGGTCGAGGGGCAAGGGGTGGTAGGTGGCGCAACCGAGGATAGCCATCACGGCCAAGCCTGGAACGGTCAAAGCCAAATGTCGTGCCATGAAGAGATCTCCTCACCCAACGGCGGACACTCCAATTATTTATCATTGCACAGGTTCAGGATGACGGGTGCTATCCTCGCTGCAGCGGCTGAGGTCCTTCCGAGGAGACATCATGCGGGCCACCCGAAAGAGCGTCGCGCGATTCGGTTTCCTTCCTCTCCTCCTCCTCGCTCCAGCCGTGTGGGCCGGCTCGCCGCAGCCGGCCAAGGGCTGCGCGATCGTGGAGGAGCACCCCTTCTCCGTTGCACCTTCGGCCTTTGCCGTGGTCGAGCCTGTGGCGGCCATCACGGTGCCGGCCCTCGTGGACGGCTCGCTGGTGCAATGGAGGGCGCTGCCCGGCATGGCCGTCCGGCGGGGGGAGGTGCTGGGGCGACTGGCCGGCCCCGAGCGTGCCAAGGAGATGATCGAAACCCGTTCCGCCCTGGAGGAGGCGCGCAGCGCTTTCGACCTGGCGAGAAAGAACGAGGCCGCGGCGCGCGAGACCTACCCCGTGATCACCAATGTGCAGAAGCTCAACGAGGCCCAGGCGGCGGTGGCCCAGGCCGAGAGCGCGCTGAAGGCCGCCAAGGCTCGCTGGGCGTTTGTTCGCTCCGAGGGCGAGATCCGCGCCCCGGTGACCGGCGCGCTGACCGGTGTGTACGCCGCCGACGGCCAGGCCGTCGCCGCCGGCACCGTCCTGGCCCGCATCGAGGACTCCAGCCGGCTGTGGCTTCATGCCGTCTTCTACGGCCGGGATGCGCTGCTGTTGACGCCCGGCCTGCACGGGCTCTTTGCCCCGCTAGGAGGCGGCAAGGCCGTGCCGGTCCGCGTCGGCAGCGTCATCGCCCCCATGCAGCCCGACGGCGGCCGCGCCGTGGGTTGCCTGCCCGTGAGCCCGGCGGCCTGGTTTAGCGGACAGTCCGGCACGCTGAAGCTGGAGGCCCCACCCCTCTCGTGGCCTGCCGTTCCGGAATCTGCCCTCATCCTGAAGGGCGAGTCGTGGTACGTGCTCGTCCGCGGCCAGGCCGGAGACGAGCGCCGGAAGGTCGAGCCCGGCCCGGAAGCCGGCGGGTGGCGGGCGATCCTGCGGGGGGTGAAGCCAGGCGAGCAGGTGGTCGTGAAAGACGCCTACCTCCTGTTCCACCGCGACGTGGCCAAGGCCTTTACCCCGCCCGACTGAGGCCGCCATGGACGCGAAATCCGCCATCCGGCAGACGCTGGAGCGCCCCGTCCTCTGGTTCCTCGTCTACGGCGCCCTTCTCGCCTACGGCGTCGTGGCTCTGATCCGAATCCCGACGGAGGTGCTCCCGCGCTTCAACTACCCCCAGATCTCCATCACCGTCCACTACCCGGGCGCCACCGCCGAGGACATGGAAAACCTCGTGGCCCGGCCCCTGGAAGGCCAGCTTCTCTCCCTGCCCGACCTCTCCTCCCTGCGTTCGGTGATGGGCCAGAACACCCTGGAGATCGACGCCCGCTTTCGCAGTGGCGGCGACGCCCAGATGGACCTCCAGAGCGCCTACGGCGCCATCGACCGCGCCCGGGCCAGCCTTCCTCCGGGTGTTCAGCCCTACGCGCAGATCATGGGCGCGGCCATCAACGAGGTGGCCGATTACGCCCTTGAGATCCCTCCGGACGTGTCGCCCGCGCTGGCGCAGCGGGCGGTCATCACGCGCATCGAACCCGCAGTGCGGGCCATCGCGGGCGTGGAGCGGGTCATCGTCTTCGGCGGCGGCACCGAGGCCATCTGGGTCCAGCCGGACCTGAAGGCCCTGCGCCAGTACGGCGTCCCCGCTACGGCGCTCGAAGCGGCGCTGAAGAGCAAGGTCCTCCTCGGGCCGGCGGGTTACCTGCGCATGGGCCACGAGGACGTCCTCGTCCAGGCCAGGGACCTGCCGGCCACCGTCGCCAGCCTGGATACCGTCACTGTCCCCTCGCGCTCCGGCGCGGTGCCGCTCCGGGCGCTGGCCAACATCGTCACCGCCGCCGAGCCGACGCGAAACGCCGAGGAACTGGACGGGCGCCAGACCGTGGCCATGTTGATCTTCAAACACCCGGGCGCTTCCACCGTGCCCGTCACGCGCGCCGTGGAGCGCACCCTCGAGTCGCTCAAGGAGCAGCTCCCCCCGGGAGCCCGGTGGGTGCGCGTCTACAGCCAGGGCCACCTGGTGGGCCTCATCGGCCACGATCTGGGCCGAAACCTGGTCATCGGTGGCCTCCTGGCAGTCCTGGTGCTCTTCTGGCTCTTGGGGCTCCACCGGGGCGTGTGGATCCTGGCCCTGAGCATCCCCACGGCTCTGTTGATGGGGATCGCGGGCCTCCACGCCACGGGCCAGAGCTTGAACCTCCTGACGCTCGGGGCGCTCTCGGTGGCCGTGGGCCTCCTGGCCGACGACGGCATCATCGTACTCGAGAGCATCTCCCACCGGTGGGAGACGGGAGACGAGGGGCGGGAGGGGGTGTGGCTGGGCCTGTGCGACATCGCCGCGCCCGACACCACCGGCACGCTGAGCGCGGTCTCCGTCTTCTTGCCCCTGCTTCTCGTGGGCGGTATCGCCGGCCTCTTCTTCATCCCCTTCGCACTGGCCATGAGCCTTTCACTCCTGGCTTCCCTGCTCATCTCGCTCACGCTCATCCCGTTGCTCCTGGGCCTCCTTCCCGGCCGCCGCAGCGGCAAGCCGGCCCCGGGCGCGGGCTTCATCGCGTGGCTGGAACGACACAACGAGCGCCTCTTGAACCTGACCTTGCGGCGTCCGGGCTGGAGCCTGGCGACGGCGGTGGCGCTCCTGCTGGTGAGCATCGCGGCCCTCTTCTTCGTGCCGGTCAACTTCCTGCCCCTGCCCAACGAGGGCGTCCTGCTCGACAGCTTCACCCTGCCTCCGGGAACGGGGCTGGACGAGACGAAGGCAGCCGTGTCGCGCATCACGGCCAAGCTCCTGGCCGACCCGGACGTCGAACACGTCCTGGCGCGCATCGGCTCCTCCGCGGAGACGAGTTACACGGAACCCAACTACGCGGGGGAGATTCAGATCACGCTCAAGCCCGGTGTGAAGGTCCAGAGCCTGGACCGCCTGGCCGCCCGCCTTCTGCACGAGACCCGGCTCGACGGGGTTCAGCAGAGCATCGACACCCCCACCATCGAGCGCCTCGGCGAGAGTCTATCGGGGCTCCCTCAGCCCTTCGCGGTGACGGTCTACGGCGAAGACCTGGCCACGCTCCGGAACCTCTCGCAGGAGGTCACCGCCAGGCTGCGCCGGATGCCGGCCCTCACCGACCTCTTCAACAACGACGCGTATCCCGTCAGCCAGCTCCAGATCCAACCCGATCCCGCGGCCCTCGCCACCTACGGTCTCACACCCGCGGGGCTCTACGCACAGATCCAGCCCCTCCTCGGGGGCACGGTGGTGGCCCGCATTCCCCAGGGCAACTACCACCTCGATCTCTACCTGCGGCTCGCGGACTCCCCCGGGCTGGGGATGGAAGGCCTGCAACAGCTCTTGCTGCGCACCCAAAAGGGCTGGACGCCCTTGGGCCAGCTCGCCTCCGTGAAGTTGATGCAAGGGCCCAACGCCATCCGCCACATCGACGGGGCGCGCGCCGTACAGATCCTGGGCACGCCCACGGGCCCCCTCGGGAACACCATCTCCAAGGCCAAGCGTGCTCTGCAGGGTCTGGCCATTCCCCCAGGCTACCGGGTGGATTTCGGTGGCCTCCTGCTGCAACTCGAGGATGCCGCTATCGGGCTCGGGATCGCGCTCCTCGGCGCCCTGTTGCTGCTCTTCGGAATCCTCCTGCTCCAGTTCGACGGCCTGCTCCTGCCGTCCATCCTGCTCCTGGAGATGCCGCTGGCCTTCACGGGGGGGGCACTGGCGCTGGCCGTCAGCGGGAAGGGGCTGAACGCCACGGGGCTCGTGGGACTCCTGACGCTCGTGGGCATGAGCCTGAACCACGACATCGTCCTCCTGCACCGGGCGCGCCGCAACGAGGCCCTGGGCATGGAGCCCGAGGCGGCGGTCCGGGAGGCCGTGAGGGTGCGCTTCCGCCCTATCCTCCTCACCACGCTCACCGCCGCGCTCGGCGTGCTGCCCACGGCCATGGGCTGGGGCCTTGGCGCAGAGCCCGAACAGGGGCTTGCTCTCGTGATCCTCGGCGGAACCCTCTGGAGCTCCCTGCTCAGCACGAACCTGATCCCCGCGCTCTACCTGCGCTGGGCTCACAACGAGCCGGCGGAGGCGCCCCCGCCGCTCGAACACACGTGAACTCCCGGGATGCCCGGACGACGGCGATCGTGCCGGACACGAGCGGCTCGCCGTCGGGCGGCGCCGCAGCGATCCTCTCGCGGGCCATCTGGCGGGTCACGGGCAGAACCGTTGCGGTGCTGCGGTGCCACGTCCCCGCGCATTGACATGATCGCCGGCGGTGCGACGCGGCGGCGCCCATCGCGACACCGGCGTTGGCGGAGGGAAGGCTCTACTCCTTCCCCGGCTCGCCTCGGTCCGGCGCAGGGGCCACGGCCGGGGCGGCGAACCACTGGTCGCGGGGCACGATCTTGGGCTTGTCGGTGTCCCCCTCGTAGGCCGGGGTCATGATCTGCACGCCGTACTCGTTGAAGACATCGAGGATGGAGCGGTGCAGCCTGGTGTAGAGGGCGTTCATCTCCTGGGGTCTGTTACAGGCGGCGTTGATCTCGTAGGTGACGCAGAAGTCCCCGAGCGCCTTTTGGAGGACGAACGGCGGCGGTTGCTCGAGCAGTCCCTCGGTGCGTCCCGCGGCGAGCAGCAACATCGCCTCCACCTGACGCCAGGGCGTCTCGTAGCCGATCCCCACCGTGGTGTGCAGGAACAGGCCGCGACTGCCCGCAAAGGTTGAGTAGTTGACCACCTCCTGTCTCAGGATCTCGGAGTTGGGGATCACGACCTCCTCGTTCTTGGTGGTCTTGAGGTGGGTCACCATGTTCCGGACCTCGGTGACGTCCCCGAAGGCCTCGCCGATCCTGACCCGGTCCCCGACCTTGAAGGCGCGGCGGTAGATGAGGGCGTACCCGGCGATGGTGTTGGCAATCGCGGAGGAGGAGCCGAGCGAGAAGACGACGCCGATGAAGAGCGACACACCCTTGAACGCCGCCGAGCCGGAGCCCGGAATGTACGGGTAGGCGACCACGAGAGCAAACACGATCACAGCCAGGCGCGCGATCTTGTACGTCGGAATCGCCCAGTCCCGGTCGAAGGACTTCAGCGGGACGTTTCCCTCGGCCACGGCCCCGAAGAAGAGCTTGAGCAGGCGCAGGAGGTAGCGCACCACGACAAGCAGGACGGCAAGGAAGATGAGGTTCGGGATCTGGGCAAGGGTCGCGTGGCCCATGACGCGCAGAGGCCTGACGACCCAGTCACCCAGCCGGCTCGCGATCCATCTCGTCCACGGGAAGGCGCCGAGGACGAAACTCAAGTAGAGGTATAGGAGCACCACGACGGCGACGACCCTGGCGGTGCCGAGCACCCCGTTCAACAGGCTCCACACGTGCTCGCCACGTACGATCTCGAAGGAGCTGATCCCGACCGACCGCACGCGGCTGTGGACACGCGCCTCGAGCAGGGCGTCCAGACGCCTGCGAACCCAGCTGACGAGGAGCAGCCCGGTCGCCAGGGCGACGGTGGCGCCGAGGGTGCTGGCCGCAGTGCGCAAGAGAACCTTGGAGCTCCGTTCGTAACGGTAGTCCTCGATCGCCTGGCGGGTCCGTGCCAGGTAGGCCTCGGCGAGGGCCCGGACGGCTACCCCCTCGAGTCGCGCGTCGGAGTCGTGCACCACCATCACCCTCAGCTCGCCGCCCATGATTCCCAAGATTCCGTCATGGTCCACGAGCTGCAGTGCCTCGGGCCGGAAGCTCGGCTTCTTGGCGAGGCGCCGGATCCGGTTCGCGATCGTCTCCGCGCGCTGCTCGGCCGGAAACGCCGAGACGCCGCGCACACTGAAAAGCACTCGACCGTCGACCTCGACCGGGGCCGTGGCCACCTCGACGTCGGGGAGCCCTGCCGCGCCGGCCGCCGCCTGGGCCGGGGCGGTCGAGGCAGTCGCGGTGAGGACAAGCAGCATCACGCCGAGCGGCACCATCGTCGTCTTCGTCATCAGCTACTCCGCTCCTTCACCCTCTCGAAAGGCCAAGAACGCGCGGCGAACGGTCAGACACGCGCGGCCACGGGTTCCCGCTCGGTCTTCGCGCCAGACACACGGCTGACCGGGCCGCGCCATACGTGATCCGGCACGAGGGCCAGTGTTGATTTGACCTGGCAGGGGATACGGTGTCTCTCTTGAGTCGTTCGTCACCCGCATCGAGGATAGGGTTTCGCGGGGCGCTGTCAACGGGCGCGCGCCCGGCCCGGGGGCTCAGCGGTGCGTGCGGGGCCGGACGCGCGTGACGGCCGTATCGCAGTCGCTCTGGGCACACGGTGGACCGCACCGACAAATCAGCTGGATGCGCACCTGACACCTTTGCCCTTTTGGTACAGTTCGGGCGGAGTCCACCGTGACAGGGCCTCGGTTCCGGCGTTGTCGTTCGTTTCTGGCTGTCCGCGGGACCAGGCGCCAGGAAACGAGAAAGGTGTGTGAGCGTCATGGCTGACCGGACGAGCCTGCCTTTCAACCCCTTGCGCAAGACGCTCTACTCGCTGCACGACCTGTTCGCCGGGTTCTCCGACGGCGACGTCGCGAGCTACGCCGCGTGCCGAGAGGTCAAGATCCTGAGCTACTTCGTGGCCAACGGCAAGAACCCGACCCGTCACAGCGGGGCGAGCACGCTCGAGGCGCTGCACGACAACGCCATCTCTGCGGCGGTGCAGCGCCTTCTGGGTACGCAGAAGCGGGTGGTGGGCATCATGGGCGGGCACGACATGGCGCGCGGCACGCCGGCCTTCGTCGACATCGCCCACGTCGCGTACGACCTCACGCGCGCGGGCTTCCTCGTGGCGAGCGGGGGCGGTCCCGGCGCGATGGAGGCGACGCACCTCGGCGCCCTGCTCTCGCCGCGCCCTCGACAAGACCTCGACGAAGCGATCCGGGAGCTCCGCAGCGTCCCAACGCTGCCCAAGCACGCCAAGAAGCTCGTCGGCACGGGCGGTCGGATCGACACCGCCGTGGCCGTCGATCTGTACCGCTGGTTCGCTCCGGCGTTCCGTCTCGCCACCGCGATCTTCGCGGACAGGGCGACACCCCCGGGGCCGAGCCTCGCGGTGCCGACCTGGCTCTACGGCTATGAGCCGACGACGCCGTTCGCGTCGCACATCGCGAAGTACTTCCAGAACAGCCTCCGCGAGGACGGTCTGGTTACGATGGGTCGCAACGGCATCGTCTTCGCGGAAGGTTCCGCCGGGACGGTGCAGGAGATCTTCCAGGACGTCACCCAGAACTGCTACGGCGCGTTCTGTCCGATGGTGTTCCTCAGCCCCCCGGAGACGAGCTTCTGGTCGACGACGCTGCCGGTCGAACCGCTGCTCAAGGCGGTCCTGAAGAACCGACCGGAGTACGCCACGCACGTGCTGTTCACCGACAGCGCGGCGGCGGCGGTCGACTTCCTCGTCAAGCTCAGCCAGCCAGGAGCGGCCCAAGCGCCGGTTCCGCTCCGACGCCGTCCGTAGCGCGGCACACGCACCATGTAGGACCTCCAGATCCGGCGGAGTTGGCAGACCGGGTCGATAGCAATTCACCGCCCTTTTTGGAGGAATTGGGGTCATCGCTAGGAGTCCCGCCGCAGGTGGAATAGAGCCTGCCCCGAGCGGGCGCGCTGCACCCGCGTGGCGGTGGGTGAAGCGATCTCGTCCCCAAGCCGGTGCCCACTGCCCTCGCTGGGGCACGAGGCTGCTTCGTCGCTTTGCTCGTCGCAGTGACAGGCGTTCCTCTACGACAGATGGAGCGTTGGTATCAATACGCCCGGACGTGGCACCGATCCGCACCGATCCAGCACCGATGTTTTGGCATCGATTCTGGTACAGATTCTGGGTTGCAACCGTGCCGATCGAGCCGCGTCAGCGCGTCTCGTCGCCGCCAAACTCGTCGACGCGCCCCTGCTCGGTGGTCCGCGCCGGGTAGCAGCCCAGCACCTTGAGGTACGGGCAGTAGCCGCGCAGCGCGGCGACTGCGGCGGCCGCCGCCTCGCCCGCCAGCGACCCCTCGAAATCGAGGTAGAACATGTACTCCCACGGACGCCGCGGCACCGGGCGCGATTCGAGCTTGGTGAGGTTGAGGCCGCGGTCGGCGAGCACGTCGAGGCAGTGCGCGAGGGCGCCGTGGCGATGCGGCGTGGTGAGCACCAGCGAGGTCTTGGCCGGCACGCGCGGGTCGGGCACCGACTCGATCGCCGAGATCAGCACGAAGCGCGTCCAGTTCTCGGGCTGGTCCGCGATGTCGCGGGCGATCACGGCGAGGCCGAAGCGCTGCCCGGCCTCCTCGCTCGCGATCGCGGCCTGACCCGGGTCGCCGTCCTCGCGGACGCGGCGGGCCGCCTCGGCGGTATCCACGAACACGACCGGCTCGGCGGCCGGCAGCGAGGCGAGGAAGCGCCCGCACTGGGCGAGCGCCTGTGGGTGCGAGAGAACGCGGCGCAGCGAGGACGGCGCGCAGGGGCCAAGCGCGAGCAGGCAGTGGCGGACGTCCCACACCTCCTCGCCGACGATCGACAGCTCGGTGTGGCGGAGCAGGTCGTAGGTCTCGTTGATCGAGCCGGCGGTCGTGTTCTCGATGGGCAGGCACGCGTAGCCGGCCTCGCCGCTCTCCGCCTCGCGCAGCGCGGCGGCAAAGGTGGACAGGCCGACGAACTCCATCTCCGCGGCGCGGTGGGCGAACAGCTTGCGCGCGGCGAGGTGGCTGTAGGAGTCGGGTCCGCCCTGGTAGGCGACGCGGTGGGCGTTGCGCTCCGAGCGCGCCGCGCTGTGCCGGCGCAGCAGCGTCTCCTCCTGCACCCGCACCGACATCGCCAGCAGCTCGCGAAAGACCTCGCGCACCCGCGTCGCGTCGAGCCCCAGCTCGCGCGCCCGCGTCTCGGCCCGCTCGACCACCTCGGCCTCCCGCTCGTGATCGCGCAGGAACGGCAGCCCCTCGGCCTTCAGCTGCGCCACCTCGGCGACCAGGTCGAGGCGCGCCTTGAGCCGCTCGACGATCTCCCGGTCGGCCACGTCGAGCCGCTCGCGCAGCTCCTTTAACGTGTCCATGGGCGTCCCGCCATGCTGGCCATGCGCGATTGTAGGGCAGACGCGGCGCCCCGGTGGCCATCAGCCCTACCGCAGCGGTGCTACAGCAGTGCCACGTCCACGCGTATAGACATTGCTGGCGGGCGGAATGGCGACAGTTCCACACCCCTTTTGCCCCCGCATACCCTGGCACACACGGGGGACATTGCGGACAGCATCCCCACCCGAAGCCCACGGCAACAGCACGCCCGAGCCGGTGGTGCGGCGAGCCTCGAGTCCGTGTTGCGCGGGCGGCCTCGTCGGCGCCGCCGGTCAGCGAGCCTCCCGCGACGGACGTCGCGGCGATGCCGAGCGAGGCCTCGAGCAACGTCTTCCGGTCCATGCCACCCACCGCGCGCCGCAACCGGTGCGCGGCCGCCCTAATCGGTTTGTCCTGCCGGCCCCCACGTTGCAGCACGCGCGCCGCCCGCCCTGTCACATGCTGAGAACGTGATGCCCGTATCTGGGTCACCTCCGCCTCGAATCATGTCGATACGTGTGGACGTGGCACCGATGGGTCGCTGTCCGGTGCCCGGCGCGAGAACCTTTTGCTGCCGAATTTCGTCATTGCCAGTGGAGGGCATGATCATGCTCCACGCCACGCGCTTCGGCGCGGCTTCGCTTTCTCTCGCGCTTGCCTCGGTCCTCGCCTTCGCGCCGTCCCCGGCCCACGGTCGGGCGCAGCCGGGGGCCGACACGAGCGACCCGATCGCCCGGCTCGCGGCCATCCAGCCGGCACAGGCACGAACCAAGGTCCTCGTGCTCGGCACGTTTCACCTGCGGGAGATCGCGAAGCAGTTCCAGCCTGCGATGCTCGACCGGTTGCTCCCGATTTTGCAGCGCTTCCGTCCCGACGCCATCTGCGTCGAGACGCTGCCGGGCGCCCGCGTCCGGGAGCTCGACCTGCGGCGGGACGCCGGGCCGCTCTACGCCGACATCCTGAGCAGCTTCGCCAACGCGCATCAGAAGCTCGGGAAGCCGGCCTGCGCGCTGTTGAACACGACACCCGAGAAGGCGTCGGTCAAGGTCCGGGAGCTCCTCGCCGCCGCGCGGGCCGCGGGGCCGGGGAAGACGAGCCCCGGTGATAGGGCCGTCCTGGCGCTCTGGATGCTGGCCGCCTACGACCCGTCCTCGGCGGCGCTCCAGTGGTCGTACCTCGACGCGCCGGCCAGAAAGGCGCAGAAGGTGATTCCGGCCGACCTCGCCGAGCAGCTCGACAGTCAGCTCGCCCAGGTCAACGAGGTGCCGGCGATCGCGGTGCGGCTGGCCCGGGCGCTCGGACTCGAGACGCTGGAGCCGGTGGACGACTTCGAGGACCCGGACGCGTACGCCGTGATCGACGCCCAGCTCGAGAAGGACTTCAACGGCAACGCCCAGCTCGCCGCCGTCTCGAAAGCGCCGGTCTATCTGGAGAAAGCGTCCCGGCTGCAGGAGTGCACCCGCACCGGCGACCTGCTCCCCGTGTTCGCGCTCCTCAACTCGTCGAGGTTCGCCGCGGCCGACGTGGACGCCCAGTGGGGCGTGTTCCTGCGCACCCACTTCGCGAGCGGCACGGACCGGACGCGCCTCGGCCTCTGGGAGAACCGCAACCTCAAGATCGCGGCCCGGATCCGGGCGGTGGCCGCGCTCCACCCGGGCGGCCGCGTCCTCGTGATCTACGGCGCCGCCCACAGGCCGTTCCTCGAGGCCTACCTGTCCAAGATGGCCGACATCGACGTCGTGGAGGTCGAGCCGATGCTCGGCGTGCCGCCAGCACCGTGACGCACCCAACGCGAATCCACACCACGATCCTCCACCACAATCATCAGATCGTGATACGCGATACCGATGGTACCGATGGGGCCCTGCCGAGCCGCAGTTCCGCGAGCGTCGCCCCGACGTGGCCATCAAGCGGACCGCGGCTGGAACGGATGGGGACGTGACACCTGTCCCGCGGGGCAACGAGGTGGGCCGGTGATACCTGCGACCGATCGCGCGCCTACTCCTTCCCTCCCTTCCACCTCCGCAACCTCGCGGCCTCGTCGTACAGCTGGCCCCACCTCCGCTCGCACTGCCGGCGCAGCCGCTCGTCGTGGCGCCGCTCGAACGCCTGCGCCTCCCGTTCGAGCTGTCGCCAGTGCTCGAGGCGCTCCGCCTCGAGCGTCCCCGCCTCCACCGCCTCCCTCACCGCGCACCCGGGCTCGGTCTCGTGCCGGCAGTCGCGGAACCGGCAGCCGGCGGCCAGCGCCGCGATGTCGCCGAACAGCGCGTCGAGGCCCTCGTCGTCCACGAGCGCCAGCTCCCGCATCCCCGGCGTGTCGAGCAGCAGCCCGCCGCCGGGCAGACGGACGAGCTGCCGGTGCGTCGTGACGTGGCGGCCGCGGCCGTCACCGGCGCGGACCTCTCCGGTGGCCATCCGCTCCTCGCCGAGCAGCGCGTTGACGAGCGTGGACTTGCCGGCGCCGGAGGAGCCGACCAGCGCCACGGTCATCCCGCGCTCGATCCGGGCGCGCACCGCCTCGAGCCCGCCGCGGTGCAGCGCGCTCGTCACCAGGACCGACACGGCTGCAGCGCGGCCCTCGACCTCGGCGACGCGCCCAGCCGCGTCCGCACAGAGGTCGGCCTTGTTCAGGATCACCGCCGGCTGCGCCCCGCTCGCCCAGATGCGGGCGAGGTAGCGCTCGATCCTGCGCACGTTGAAGTCCGCGTCGAGGCCACAGACCGCGAACACCAGGTCCACGTTCGCTGCGACCACCTGCGCCCGTGCGCCGCGGCCGGCGGCGCCGCGGGTGAACACCGTGCGCCGCTCGAGCACGCGCTCGATGACAGCGGTGCGGCCGGGCGCCGGCTCATCCCTGAGGACGGCCCAGTCGCCGACGCCGGGCAGACCCGCCTCATCCGACTCGAGCCGGAGCCGCCCGGCGAGCTGCGCCGCGCTCGTCCCGTGCGCGGACCAGACCTCGTAGGCGCCGCGGTGCTCCGCGGCGATCCGCGCCGGGATCGTCCCGGCGCCCGGTGAGAGTTGCAGTTGTCGCTCGAAGAACGGGCCGAAGCCCAGATCGGAAAGCTCGTCCACTGGGAAGTCCTCCATGCGCGCGACCCGAAGGCGCGCGGGCTCTGATCTGCGTTCGAGGTCGTGGAGCGCCGGGCGGTCAACGCCCCGGCGCGCTCAAACCCTCACGCAAGATCCCCATGGAGAACCGCGGTGCTCATCCACCCTCCGGCGGGGCCGTGCCCCGCCACGGCGCACACCATAGCACCGATCCTTCGCGGCCGCGGCGAGCCTGGCCCCCGAAGCTAAGCTGGTGGTATCGGTGCGTATTGAGCACCTATCGTTGCGGGTGACGAAACCGCCGCGTGCTTCTATGATCGCGGCATGCGAGCCCCAAGCCTGCCGCCGGTCGTCGCCTCCCTCGTGTCCTGCCTGACGCTGGCGAGCGTTCTTGCCGCCTCCGAGGCCAAACCTTACTTCACCCTGCACGAGGTCGGCCCCGGCGTCTTCGCTGCGATCTGCGTCCCCGGCAGCGGGGCAGGGAGCAACGCCGGCTTCATCATCGGGGGCGATGGCGTCGCGGTCGTCGACACCTTCCAGTCGAGCGCCGCCGCCCAGCAACTGCTCGCGGCCATCCGCGAGCGAACCACGCTGCCCATCCGCTTCGTCGTCGATACCCACTATCACCTCGATCACGTGGCCGGGAACGGCGTCTTCCGCGACGCCGGCGCGGTCATCGTCGCGCAACGAAACGTGCGGGCCTGGGAGCGGACTGAGAACCTCAAGTGGTGGGCGCCGAACGTGCCTCCCGACAAGCGGGCCTGGGTCGAGTCGTTCGTCCTGCCGAACCTGGTCTACGACGACGGGATCGATCTCTACCTCGGCAACCGCAGGGTGGAGGTGCGGGCGCTGCCCGGGCACACCGGCAGCGACTCGGTGGTCTTCGTTCCCGACGCCGACGTCGTCTTCACCGGCGACCTCTTCTGGAACGCCACCCTTCCCAACACGACGGACGCCGACACGGCCGCCTGGGTGACGTCGGACGAACGGCTGCTCGCGGGCCACCCGAAGGCGACGTTCGTCCCCGGCCACGGCGAGGTCGGCAACGCCGCCGACGTGGCGGCGTTCCGCGGCTACCTCGAGGCCCTGCGCGGCGCGGTCGCCTCCGCCCGGCAGAACGGTCTGAGCGGCGACGCGCTGGTCGCCGCGGTGCGCGGCCGGCTCGCGCCCAGCTTCGCGAGCTGGGCGTTCTACGACCACTTCCTCGCGCAGAACGTCACCCAGATGGACAGCGAGCTCGCGGGCACCAAGCGCCGCCCCATCCCGGTGCGGTGAGCGCGCGCAGGATCGGTACCAGCCATCACCATCTCACCAGCTGCGGAGCACACGGCATGGCTAACCGCATTGGGCGCTGTCCCGTCCCGTGGAAATCGAAACGCACTTGGATCGGGCCGGACTGATCGCTGATCAGAGGCCGACGACCTTCTGCAGCTCCAACGCCCTTGTGGCATCGAGCGCCAGCT
>NCBR01000011.1 GCA_002279285.1 Acidobacteria bacterium 37-71-11 | reverse complement strand
CCGGCCCCCCACAGCACCGCGAAGCGCGCGCCGGCGATCTTGGCCGCGCGCTCGAAGTCGATGATCCCGAGCGCCGGGCCGAGGTCCCAGTGCGCTTGCGGCGGAAACGCGAACACCGGCGGCTCGCCCCAGGTACGCTCCACCCGGTTGGCGCTCTCGTCCGGGCCTTCCGGCACGCTCGCGTGCGGCAGGTTGGGGATGGCGAGCTCGAGCTCGGCGACCTCGGCCGCCAGCGCCGCGGCCTCTCCCTCGGCGGCGGCGACGCGCGAGCCGAGGTCGGCCATGGCGCCGCGCAGCGCGTCCGCCTCGGCCTTGCGCCCCGACGCGAACAGCGCGCCGACCTCCTTGGAGCCGCGGTTGCGCTCCGCCTTAAGCGCCTCCAGCTCGGCCTGGGCCTCGCGCCAGCGGGCGTCCGCCGCCAGCAGCCGCTCGAACGGGGCGTCGCTGCGCCGCGCCGCCAGAGCGGCCCGGATGCGGTCGGGTGAGGTGCGCACCAGCTCTCGCGCCAGCATTGGTACCTCCAGGCCGTGGATTGTTGGGCTTTCCCCCCCGGGAGTCAACCGCGGCGCGGCTCGAAACCGTATACTCGCCGCGATGGTTCCGGGGCGTCTTCTGGCGTGTCTTCCCGCCGCGTCGTTCGCCGCTCTCGCGGCGGTGATGGCGGGCGTCGGCGCCCTGCCCCCGGGCGAGGCGGCGCTGGCGGCGCTGGCGGCCGGCGCGGCGCTGCTGCCCTCGGGGTGGCTCGCCCCCGGCGGCTGGCGCCGCCGCGCCGCGGAGGCGGCGGTGCTGCCGGCGGCGTTCGCCATCGTCATGGCGGCCGACCCGACGATGCGGCGCATGATGCTCCCGCCGCTGCTGGCGCTCGCGGCGCTGGCGGCGGCCGCCGCGGCGTTGCCGCGCACGGCGGGCCGCGGCCGGACGGTCGTGGCCGTCGCCCTCGCGCTCGCGGTGCGGGCCGCGACCGGCCTCGGCCTCGCCGGCGAGCCGGTCTGGCGAGTGGCGCTGGTGGTCCTCACCGTGGCCGCCGTCGCCGCGGCCGCCACCCAGGTGCTCGAGGGACGCGCCGCGCTCCTGGTCGCCCTCCTCGCCGGCGCCGCCCCGCTCGAGCGCGCGCCGGGCGCGGCGCTCGTCGCCGCGGCGCTCGTCGCGATCGTGGTCGCCAGTCGCGCGTCGAGAGTCGAACTGGGCGGGCGCCTCACCGGCGGATGGGGCGCCGCGGCGATCGCCATCGGCTTGCTCCTGGCGAGCCTCGCGCCGTGGGGGGGGTTCACGCCAGCCCGGCCGTTCCCCGCGGCGGGGTGGCTCGCGGCCGCCGCCGGCGGTCTCGCCCTCGTCGCCACGCCGCTGCTCCCGCCGGCGCTGGCGGGCGCCGCGTGGCTGGGCGCGGCCGCGCTCCTCGGACCGCCGCAGCCCCCGCCCCCCGACCGAGCGGGCCTTGAGCTCACGGCCGCCAGCCCCGAGGCGCGCCTTCCGGTCTCCGAGGGCGGCCTCTACGTCGTCGAGGTCTCGCTCGCCAACGCCGCCGGCCTTTCCCAGGGCACCGTCGTGGCGACCGTGCGTGACGCCGGGCGCGACGTTCCCGTCCGCGCCGGGATCGAATCCGCCGAGTGGGCGCACGAGCGCGACGACGTGCGGCGGGTGGTGGCGCACTCGCTGCCGACGGTCGCGGTGTGGCGGCCGTCCGGGTTCGGGCGTCACACCCTATGGGGCGTCGCGGGGCGGATCACCGGCGAGCTGCCGGCCGGCGTGCAGCCACGCCTGGTCCGCGCACCAGGGTTGCCGCCCACCGTGGTCGTGAGCGTCGCGACGGCCGGCACGTCGCGACCCACGCCGCCACGGAACTGGCCGCTGCCGGCGTGGGTCGTGGCGGCCGCGGTTGCCGTGGCGCTGCTCCAGCTCGCGGCCGGGACGTGGCGCTCGCCGTTCGCGCCGCTGCCCTGGGCGCTGCTGGTGGTCCTCGCCCTCGCGGACCGCATCCCGGTGGCCCCCCTCGGCGTCCTTGCCGAGCGGCACGCGGTGGACCTCGCCCTCGCCGCCCTGCTCGCCGCCTGGCTCCCGGCGGCGCGCGTCTGGCTCGGCCGCCGGCGCGTCTTCGTGGCGGCCGCCGCGCTGCTCGTGCCGCTGGCGCTCGCGACGCCGCACCTCACCCCGTCGCTGTACGGCGACGAGCCGTTCCACCTCATCGTCCTCGACTCGCTCGCCCACGACCACGACCTCGACCTCTCCAACAACTACGACCTCCAGCACCACCCCTACAACCGGATCTACATGACCGGCACGATCTTCCTGCACTCACCCGTGCTCGCCTTCCTGCTCCTGCCCGGCTACCTGGTCGACGGGCGCGCCGGTGCCCTCGCCGTCCTCGCCCTCGCCGGCGCCGCCCTCGTCGCCGTGCTGGTGCGGCGCGCCCGCACCCTCGGCGTGCGCTCGCGGCGCCTGGCGCTTTTGCCGCTCGGCCTGCTGCTCACCTACCCGCTCGCGACCTTCAGCACTCAGATCTGGGTCGAGCTGGTGGGGGCGCTCGGCGCGGCCTGCTGTCTCGTGCTCCTGGCCCGGCCCGTCCCCCGGCGCATCGCCGTAACCGCCGTGACGGCGCTCGGCATCGCGGTGAAGACCCGCCTGGGGCTGATCCTGTCGCCGCTGGCGGCGGTGGCGTGGTGGCCCCGGCGGTGGCGGATGCGGGAGGCCGCGGTCTCGGGCGCGGTCCTCGCGCTCGCCACCGCGGCCGCGCTCGCCGTCGAAGCGCTCTTCCTCGGCTCCCCGCTCGGCATGCGGCGCCTGCCCGATCTCCTCCCGCACGACCTGCGGCATCCGTTGATCACACTCGGGGGTTTGGCCTTCGACCCCGCGGGCGGGTTGCTGTTCGCGGCCCCCCTCGCGCTCCTCGCGATTGCCGGCGTGCCGCGACTGTGGCGGCGCGGCGGGTGGGGGGAGCGGGCGCTTTTGATCGGCGGGGCGCTTACCCTCGCCGCGCTGCTGCCCTCGCAGGAGTGGTACGGCGGCGGCGCGCCGCCCGCCCGCTACCTGGTCCCGCTGCTGCCGGCGTTCGCGCTCGCCCTCGCCTGCCTGCCGAGGGCGCCGGGGCTCGTCGCCCTGGCCGGCCTCGCGCTGCCGCCGAGCCTGCTCACCTGGTGGGTGTACGTCACCCGGCCGCACCTCACCGTGAACCCGGGCGACGGCGGCTGGTGGCTCGCCGATGCCCTCGCCCGCCGCTTCGCCGCCGACGCCCGCCACCTAATGCCGTCGTTCCTGCGCCCCGGCCCCGCAACCGTCGTGGTCCCGCTCCTCGTCACCGCCGCGGTCCTGGCCGTCGTGCTCGCGGCGTGGCGCTTTCCCCGTCTCGGCCGTGGCCTCGCCCGCAGCGCGGTGGCGTTCGCCCTGGTGGCCGCAGCCGCGATTCTCATCGTCCTCACCCAGCGCACCGACCGCGTCGTCGAGCTGGAGGACCCGCAGGTGACGAAGCTCGGCGGCTCGTTGCAACCCCCCCCGGGAACGTATTCGCGCTTCCTCTATCCCAACGGTTGGCGCCTGCGCGACGGCGACGGCATCGAGGCGCCGCTCAACCTTCCACCGCACGCCAGCGTGCGCCTCGAAGGTTGGCTCGAGGGGCCGGCGCAGCGCGGCGCCGACCTCGGCGTCAGCTGGGACGGCGGCGCGCCCGTGCAGATGCGCGTGGCCGCCGTCGCGCCCGGCTCCATCCCCCTCCCCGGCGTCCCCGCCGCCGGCCGCCACCGCCTGCGCATCGTCCTCGCGGCGCCGGCCGGCGGAGAGGCGGTCCTCGACCGTCTGGTGGTGACGCCGTGAGCGGCGTCGCCGCGTTCATCGTGCTCCACAACCACGCCCACACCCTGCGGGCAACGGTCGCGGCGCTCGCGGCGCAGACCGTCCCACCCGACCGGATCGTGGTGCTGGACAACGCCTCGAGCGACAACTCGCTCGCGCTGGCGCACGACCTCACGCGGGCGCTCCCCGCCGAGGTCGTCGGCTGGCAGGAAAACCGCGGCTTCGCCGCCGCCGCCAACGAGGCGATCCGCCGCACCACCGCGCCCTGGGTCCTCGCCCTCAACCCCGACTGCCGCCTCGCCCCCGACTACCTCGAGGCGCTCCTCGCGGCGGCCGCCAGCGACGACCGGGCCGGCGCGCTTACCGGCCTGCTGCTGCGGGCGCACGGCGCCGAGCTGGCCGCGAGCGAGACGGTGGACTCCGCCGGGATGGTGGTGACCGCGGCGGGGCGGCACCTCGATCGCGGCTCCGGCCGCGCCCTCCGCGCGAGCTGGCAGCGCCCGGCCTGGGTGTTCGGCGCCTCCGGCGCGGCCGCGCTCTACCGCCGCTCGGCGCTGGAGGATGTGGCGTACCCTGCCGGCGAGGTGTTCGACGAGACGTTCTTCGCCTACCGTGAGGACGCGGATCTGGCGTGGCGGCTGCAGCGCCGCGGCTGGCGCTGCCTGTACTGGCCGGGGGCGCGCGCCTGGCACGCGCGCGGCCTCAAGCCCGAGCTCGCGCGCCGCGGCACCGAGGCGATCAACCGCCACTCGGTGCGCAACCGCTTCCTGTTGCGCTGGTCGAACGCCGACTGGCGGTGGCGGCTCGCCTGCTTCCCGTGGTGGCTGCTGCGCGACATCGCGGTCGCGGCGGCGTGCCTGACGGTGGAGCGCTCCTCGCTGCCGGCCCTCGCCGAGGCGTGGGCGTTGCGGCGGCGGCAGCGGGCGCGCGGCGAAGCCAACGCGTCGCGGGCGCTGGTTTCGGGGTGGGCGCTCACGCGCTGGTTCCTCCCGGGGGGACGGACGCGGCGGGTGCTCGAGTGATGCGCGTCGCGCTCCTCGGCACTCGCGGCATCCCCGCGCGCTACGGCGGCTTCGAGACGTTCGCGGAGGAACTTGCCGCTCGCCTGGCGGCGGCCGGGCACGAGGTGACCGTCTACACCCGTGCGCACGCCGCGGCGCCCGGCGTCGCGGCGTACCGCGGCGCCCGCGTCCGCACGTTGCCGGCACTGCGGGTGAAGGCGCTCGAGACGCTCTCCCACACGCTGCTGTCGTGCCTCGACGTCAGCCGGCGGCGGTTCGACGTCGTGCTGCTGTGCAACGCCGCCAACGCGCCGCTGCTCCCCCTCCTCCACGCCCGTGGCCTCCGCGTCGCGCTCAACGTCGACGGCCTGGAGCGCAAGCGCCGCAAGTGGGGCCGGCTCGGGCGCGCCTACTACCGCGTCTGCGAGCGGCTGTCGGCGCGCTGGGCGGACGCGGTCGTCACCGACGCCGCCGTGATCCAGCGCTACTACCGCCGGGCGTGGCGGCGCGCCTCGGTGATGATCCCGTACGGCGGCGACCTGCCGCACCCTGAGGGTGACTCGGCGCTACGCCGGCTCGGGCTCGCCCCGGAGGGCTATCTGCTCTACGTCTCGCGCTTCGAGCCCGAGAACAACCCCGACCGCGTCGCGGCTGCCTACCCCGCCGTCCCCGGCGACGTCCCGCTCGTGCTGGTCGGAGGCGCACCGTACGCCCGCGCCCTCGTCCGCCGCGTCCGCCAGCTCGCGTCCGAGGACCCCAGGGTGGTGCTCGCCGGGCCGGTCTACGGCGACGAGTACCGGCAGCTCCTGTTCCACGCCCGTGCCTACATCCACGCCACCGAGGTGGGCGGAACCCACCCGGCGCTCGTAGAAGCGATGGGAGCCGGGCGCGTGGTGTTCTTCCTCGACAACATGCCGAACCGCGAGGTCGCCGGCGGCGCCGGCGTGCCGTTCACGTTTGCGGACGGCGGCCTGACCGCGGCGCTGTCCGAGTTCCTCGCCGCGCCCCGGCGGTTCGAACGCCTCGGCGCGGCGGCACAGGCGCGCGTGGCCGAGCGCTACCGCTGGGACGACGTGGCCTCCGCCTACGAACGAGTGCTGGAGGGGTTGTGCTCCGCGAGCCCGCGCGCCTGATCGCCTACCGCCGACTGCTCCTCGACGTCGCCCTCACGGCCGGCAGCTTCCTCTTCGCCCACCAGCTGCGCTCCAACCTCCTGCCGCGCATCGCCCCGTCGCTCTTCCCCGGCGGCCTCTACCCGCTTTCCGACTACCTCCCCCTGCTCGCGGTCGTGCTCCCCCTCTGGATGCTTCTGCTCGCCGCGCACCGCCTCACCGCGCCCGGCGAGGTGCTCTCGCTGCGCCGCGAGGCGTTCAAGGAGATGCGCGTCGCGGCCATCGGCGTGCTCGTCCTCGCCGCGGCCAGCTATCTGTTGCGCCTGGACTTCGTCTCCCGTCCGTTCCTCCTGCTCTTCGGCCTCATCAACGGCGTCGTGCTCGCCGCGGCGCGAGTCGCCGAGCGGCGCACCGCGATCGGCCGCAAGCTCGCCGAGGCGCCGGAACGGGTCGTGGTCGTCGTGGGGTGCGGCGACGAGGCGGTGGCGGTGGCGCGCCAGGTCGTGGCGCACCGCGTCTGGGGGTTGCGCCTGCTCGGCCTGGTGGACGCTGACGGCTGCAGCCGCACCCGGGTCGGCGAGTTCCCGGTCGTGGGCGACGTCCGCTCCCTCTTCGACCTGCTCACCCACGAGGTCGTGGACGAGGTGGTGCTCGCGGTGCCGACCCGCGAACTGGGGGAGCTCGAACCGGTGCTCGTCCGCTGCCAGGAGCTCGGGATCCGGGTGCGCGTGGCGCTGCGTCCGTTCCCGCACCTCCGGCCCCACGTCGAGGTCGAGGCGCTCAACGGCATCCCCCTCCTGACGTTCGCCACCTCGCCGATCGCCCCGTTCGCCCTGTTCGTCAAGCGCGTCATCGACGTCGTCGCGGCGGCTGCGGCGCTGCTTTTGCTCTCGCCGCTGTGGCTGTTGATCGTCGCCGCCGTCCGCCTCACCTCGCGCGGCCCGGTGCTCTACCGGCAGGTGCGCTGCGGCCTGCACGGCCGCCGCTTCGTGCTGCTCAAGTTCCGCACCATGATCGAGAACGCCGAGCGGATGCGCGGCGAGGTGGAACACCTCAACGTCATGGATGGCCCGGTGTTCAAGGCGCCCGGGGACCCCCGGGTCACGCCGGTCGGCCGGCTGCTGCGGCGCTCGTCACTCGACGAGCTGCCGCAGTTCCTCAACGTCCTGGTGGGCGACATGGCGCTGGTCGGGCCGCGGCCGCCGATCCCGGACGAGGTCGAGCAGTACGAGCCGTGGCAGCGCCGGCGCCTGGCCATGAAGCCGGGGATCACCTGCCTGTGGCAGGTCTCCGGCCGTTCAAACCTCGACTTCGCGACCTGGATGGAGCTGGACCTCGCCTACATCGACCACTGGTCGCTCTGGCTCGACACCAAGATCATGGTGTTGACCGTGCCGGCGGTTTTTTCGGGGCGGGGGGCGGCGTGAGCCGGACCACGGCCATCCCGGTGCGCACGTTGTTCGTCATCCCCGGGACCCCCCACACCAGCGCCGTGCCGTGACCGAGACGCGGCGCCCCGGCCCAGACCGCGGCACCGAACACGACCACCGCCACCACCCACACCGCCACAACCCGCCAGACCGTCAGTTCGGGCCGGGGCCGCAACGGCGAGCGCGGCATCCAGTGCCACGCCCCGAACACGGCGCCGGCCAGCACCGCCCCGCCGCCGAGCAGGGCGCCCGGCGGCAGCGCCCACCCGAGCGCCAGCACCGCCGCGGCCCAGCAGACGGCCGGCGGAAAGACGTGCACCACCGCCGCCAACAGACGGCGCGAGCGCGTCGGGCCATTCGGCTCGCTCCAGAGGTGGCCGGCGAAGCGGGCGACGGCCAGCTGGACGACGATGACTCCGAGCAGCGCCGACACCACTTGAAAGACCGGCACCGGCACACCCCAGAACCGCGCGAGGCCGGCCGCCGGCCCGTCCGCGGCCCCCAACCGGGCGGCCACGCCGAGGCCGAGCACCGAGCTCGCAACCGCGATCTGGAAGACGCCGACCTCGGCGAGCCACCCCGGCGGGACCGGCAGCAGCGTCGGCGCCACGACGGCGACGGCGAGCGCCAGGAGGGGGGGCGCCAGCCAGTACAGGAAGAGCGCGGCGCGCGAGCCCGCGAACGCGACGTTCGGCTCGTTGACGATGCCCCACGGGTGGGCGCCGAACGGGACCGCCACGCCGATCCAGCCGCCCCCGGCCATCGCGGTGCCGGCCCCCTGCGCCACCGCGAGCAGCAGCCACGCCAGCGGCCAGAGGATCAGCGCGGCCCCCCAGGAGAGCGCGACGACGCGGGGCGAGAGTGGAGAGAGTCGCATGACAGCTATGATAGGGCTATGGGCAAGCGCATGTTGGCACTCGGTGTGACGCTCGCCGCCGCGCTCCCGGCGGGCGCCCAGGTCACGAGCGAGTGGCGGACCGGCCGCGACGTGCCGGTCGCCGTGATCGAAGTGGTCGGTGGCGACGTCGAACACCTCGCCGCCGTGGTGCCCGCCGATGCCGTCCCCCCGGCCGCGATTGCCGGGTTCCCAGTGACCGTGCGGCCGCGCCGCGGCGCCCAACTGTGGAGCGTGACGGTGCCGTCGCTCCTGGCGCCGCAGGCCGTCGCGGATCTCGCCGGTCAGCTCTCGGCGGGCGGCGCCGGCGCCGTCGTCGCGCTCGGAGCGGTCCCGGCGCGGGAGCTGCAGGATGCGTTGGCCGCCCTCGATGCGGTCCCGGCGCGGCCGCTGCCGCGCACCCGCTGCGTGCTGGCCGACGGTGGCGTGGCGGTGCAACTGGGCAGCTCGAACCGCGTCGAGCTCGTCTTCGCGCTCCCTCCCCCCGACGACCCGCGCGCCGACCTCACCCCGGCGCTCGTGGCCTGGGTCCAGGCGCGCCTCGCCGCCGAGTTCCCCGACGTCAGGGTGGAGAGCGAGCTGCAGGACGGTTGCGCCCGCATGGCGGTCCGTCTGGCGGCCGGCAACGAGCACCCGCGCGCCCTCGTTCGCCGCCTCCGCCAGCGGCTGGCCGCGCTCACGTCGACGCCGGCCACGGCCGAGGAGGTGGCGCGTGCCCTGGCCGCCTGCCAGGCGCGGGCGGTCCAGGCTGCCGTCCGCGGCGGCCCGGTGGCGCGCGATCTGGCGGAACGCCTCGCCCTCGGCGGGCGGGTCGCCGCGGTGCTCGCCACGCCGGTGGTCGATGCCGCCACGCTCGCCGAACTCGCGCGCCAGGTCCTCGGCGGGCACGCGGGGTTTGCGACGGTCGTGGAGCAGGAGCGGCGACCGCAAGACGAGGCGCGGCAGACGCTCGACAACGGGGCGGTCGTCCAGGTGCGCTGGATCCCCGGCGAGATCGGTGTGGTCGCCGTCGCGCTCGGCAACGTCGCCCCGCGCGCCGGCCATGAGGTCGTGGCGGCCGCGGCCACTGCCGCGGCGCGTAAAGGTTGGATGACGACGGTGCGGGAGCTGGCCGGGGTCCCGGCGGTCGCCGTCGCCGCGCCCGCCGCCGCACTCACCGACGTCATCGAGCAGGTGAGCGACGGCGTCACCTCGGTGCGGCCGGCCGCCCACGACGACCTCGAGGCGGTCGTGATGCGCTCGCTCGGCCTGGCGGACGTCCCGGCGGGGGAAGCGTTCTCGATCGCGCTCGCGCTGCCGGCCGACCTCGAGGTTGGCAGCGAGGCCGTCGGCAAGTTCTTCGGCAGCATCCCTCCGGGGCAGGTGACCGCCGGCGCCGCGCCCGGCGGGCCGGGGCTGAACTGGACCGTCAGCGCCGACGCCCCCGAGATCGTGGGGGTGGTCGAACTGCCGCCCACCGCCGCCGGCATGGTCGCGGCCCAACTGCTGCGCGACCGCCTCGCGCTCGAACCCGGGATCACGACGATGCTGCTGGCGCCCGCCGGGAGGCTGGTGCTGACCGTGGCGGCCGCGGGCGGCCCGCACGTGCCCGCGCTCGACACCAGGCTCGCGGGCGTGTGGAAGAAGGCCGCGGCGGCGAAGGCCCCGGCCGGCGAGGTCGCCACCGCGGCGCGCGAGGTGCTGGCCGCGTTTTACGGCGATGTCGGGGCGGCCACGGCGCGCGTCGCGGCCGCCGCGTTCCTCCCCATCGTGCCGACCGAGGCCGACCTCCTCGGGGCCGACGCGGCCGAGGTCGGCAAGGTGGTCGCCGCCCTCCCGGCGTGGGAGAAGCTGACTCGCTACGCCCGCGGCCAGGCGCCGCCGGCGGCGACGCCGAGACCCGCCCGGCCCGCTGTGCGAAAATCCAACCCGCCCAGGGGCTAACGCGCCGCGGGTGCCGGGAGGCGTCATGGTTGAGGGAAGACCTGCGATCAAGGAGCAGATGGACCTCCTGCTCAAGGGGTGCGTGGACGTCGTGCGCCCCGAGGACCTCGAGGCTCGCCTCCTCGCCGCCCAGCGCGAGAAGCGCGTGCTCACGGTCAAGGTCGGCTTCGACCCCTCCGCACCCGACCTCCACCTCGGCCACGCGGTCGTGATCCGCAAGATGAGGCACTTCCAGCAGCTCGGTCACCGCGTCGTGTTCCTGATCGGGGACTTCACCGGCATGATCGGCGACCCCACCGGCAAGAAGGCGACCCGGCCGCAGCTCACCCGCGAGCAGGTCGCGGTCAACGCCGAGACGTACAAGCGCCAGATCTTCAAGCTCCTCGACCCGGCCGCAACGGTGATCGACTTCAACGCGCGCTGGCTGGGCGCGCTCACGAGCGAGGAGTGGATCCGCCTGACCGCCAGGGTGACGCTGGCGCAGATGCTCGAGCGCGACGACTTCGCGAAGCGGCTGGCGGGCGGCGAGGCGATCTCGCTGCACGAGCTGCTCTACCCGGTGGCGCAGGCGTACGACTCGGTGGCGCTCAAGGCCGACGTCGAGCTCGGCGGCACCGACCAGCTCTTCAACCTGCTCGTCGGGCGGGACCTGATGGGCAAGCTCGGCCTGCCGCCGCAGATCGTCATGACCCTGCCGCTGCTCGAGGGTCTCGACGGCGTCGAGAAGATGTCCAAGTCGCTCGGCAACTACATTGCGGTCGAGGACGCGCCGGAGGAGATGTTCGGCAAGCTGATGTCCGTGTCCGACGCCCTCATGTGGCGCTACTGGACGCTGTGCACCGACCTCGCCCCCGCCCAGGTCGAGGCGCTCAAGAGAGCGGTTGCGAGCGGCCAGCGCCACCCGATGGACGTGAAGTTCGAGCTCGCCCGCACGATCACCGCCGACTTCCACGACGCCACCGCCGCCGCTGCGGCCGAGGCGCACTTCCGCACCGTCCACCAGAAGCACGAGGTCCCCGACGAGGTCGCCGAGGTCGTGCTCCCGGCCTCCCCGGAGCCGCTCCCGGTCGTGAAGGTCCTGGTGCTCGCGGCGCTCGCGCCCAGCAACGCGGAGGCGCGCCGCCTGCTCCAACAGGGCGGGGTGAAGATCGCGGGCGAGACGGTGCGCGACCCGTTCGCGACGCTCGACACGCGCGCCGGCAGCGAGCACCTGGCCCAGGTCGGGAAGCGGCGCTTCGCCCGCATCCGCTTCGACTAGGCGCACCCGGTCCGCCGCGGCGCGGCGGCGGGAATAGCGCGCACCAACGATCGTTTCCCGAGTGCGAGATGAGGTCCATACCTCGCCTGGAGGCAGGCCGCCGATGAGGATCGCGGTGCCGCGGGAGATCCGGGCCGGGGAGCGGCGCGTCGCGTTGGTCCCCGAATCCGTTCGCAAGCTCGTCACGGCCGGGATCGCGGTGTCCGTCGAGCGCGGCGCCGGGGAGCGCGCGTTCTTCACCGACGCCCAGTTCGCGGAGGCCGGCGCCACCCTGGAAGAGGATGCGACGGCGCTGTACGCCGGCGCGGACCTCGTGGTCAAGGTGCAGGCGCCTGCTCTCAACCAGACACTGGGGACGCACGAGACCGAGCTCATGCGCGATGGCGCGATGCTGCTCGGCACCCTGGTGCCGGCGCGGCACCCGGATGTGGTGGCGATGCTGGCCGCGCGCAACATCACCACCTTCGCCGTCAACCTGATCCCGCGCATCACGCGGGCGCAGTCGATGGACACGCTCTCTTCGATGGCCAACATCGCGGGCTACAAGGCGGTGCTGCTCGCGGCCAACCATCTGCCGCGTTTTTTCCCGATGCTGATGACCGCGGCCGGCACGGTGTTCCCGGCCAAGGTGTTCGTGATCGGCGCCGGGGTGGCCGGGCTGCAGGCGATCGCCACCGCGCGCCGCCTCGGCGCGGCGGTGGAGGCGACGGACACGCGGCCGGCCGTCAAGGAGCAGGTCGAGAGCATCGGCGCCAAGTTCGTCGGGGCCGTCGCCGAGGAAGGGCAGGATGCCTCCGGCTACGCCAGGGAGTTGTCCGCCGATTTCTACCGCAAGCAGGCCGAACTGATCGCCGAGCGCTGCGCCGCCTCCGACGTCGTGATCACGACCGCCTTGATCGGCGGGGTGACGGCCCCGCGCCTGATCACGGCGGCGATGGTCGAGGCGATGAAGCCCGGTTCCGTGATCGTGGACCTTGCGGCGGAGGCGGGGGGCAATTGCGAGCTGACCGTGCCCGGGCAGACCGTCGTGGCGCACGGGGTGACGATCTGCGGGCCCGAGAACCCTCCCGCGGAGGTGCCGTGGCACGGCAGCACGCTCTACTCGCGTAACCTCACCGCATTCGTGCTCGCCTTCTGGAAGGACGAGGCGTTCAAGCTCGACCTCGAGGACGAGATCATCAGGGGCTGCCTCGTGACCCACGCGGGCGAGATCCGCGCCGGCAAGGCCGCGCCGAAGCCCTGAGCGAGGAGGGGACAACCGCATGAGCTCCGACTTCGAGGTTTCGCTGTTCGTGTTCATGCTCGCGACGTTCCTCGGGCTCGAGATCATCCGCAGGGTCTCGCCGCTGCTGCACACACCGCTGATGTCGCTGACCAACGCCATCTCGGCGATCGCGGTCGTGGGCTCGATCCTGGTGGCCGGAAAACAGGAGAGCCCGCTGTCCACCGTGCTCGGCACCGTGGCGGTGACCTGCTCGATGATCAACATCGTCGGCGGGTACCTGATCACGTACCGGATGCTCAAGATGTTCAAGAAGAGCGGGGCGGGCAAGCGATGATCGACAAGGTCATCCCGCTCATCTACCTCGCGGCCGCGGCGTCGTTCATCCTCGCGCTCAAATGGCTCTCCGCGGTCCACACCGCCCGCCGCGGCGTGATCGTCGGCGTGCTCGGCATGGCGCTCGCGGTCGGCGGGACGCTGCTGCGGCCCGAGATCGTCAGCTACCGCTGGATCGCGGTCGCGTTCGTGCTGGGCACGATCATCGGCGTGCCGATGGCGATGATGCCGATGACCGCGGTGCCGCAGCGGACCGCCCTGTCGCACGCCTTCGGCGCGCTCGCGGCCGCGCTCGTCGGCACCTCCGAGTTCTACCTGCGCACGCCGAAGATCGACGCCTTCACGATGTCGGCGCTGACGCTCGAGGTGCTGCTCGGGTTTCTGACGTTCACGGCGTCGCTGATGGCGTTCGGCAAGTTGCAGGACATCCTGCCGACCCGCCCGATTACGTACCGCGGCCAGAACGTCGTCAACCTCGCGCTCCTCGGTCTTGCGATCGCCGCCGGCGTCGTGTTGGTCGCGAGCCCGGCGCGGACGTGGCTGTTTCCGGTGTTCGGCGCGTTCGCGCTCGCATTCGGCGTCTTGCTGATCATCCCGATCGGGGGCGCCGACATGCCCACCGTGATCTCGCTGCTGAACTCCTACGCCGGGCTTTCCGCCTGCGCCATGGGGTTCGTGCTGGACAACCGCCTTCTGATCGTCGCCGGCGCCCTCGACGGCTCGTCGGGGTTGATCCTCTCGATCATCATGTGCCGCGCCATGAACCGGTCGTTCGCCAACGTCCTGTTCGGCGCGTTCGGACAGGTCCAGGCCTCGGCGGCGGTGACCGAAGAGAGGATCGTGCGGAGCGCCACGCCGGAGGAAGCCGCGTCGATCCTCGCGAGCGCGCGCCTCGTGATCGTCGTTCCAGGCTACGGCATGGCGGTCGCACAGGCGCAGCACAAGGTGCGCGAGCTGTTCGACACGCTGACCAAGCTGGGCGTCGAGGTGAAGTTCGCGATCCACCCGGTTGCCGGGCGCATGCCGGGGCACATGAACGTGCTGCTCGCGGAGGCCGACATCCCGTACGACCGGCTCGCCGAGATGGACGACGTGAACTCCGACTTCGCGCAGACCGACGTCGCCCTGGTGATCGGGGCCAACGACGTCACCAACCCGGCGGCGCGACACGACACGACGAGTCCCATCTACGGTATGCCGATCCTCGACGTCGACAAGGCCCGCACCGTGATGGTGATCAAGCGCAGCATGAACCCGGGGTTCGCCGGCATCGACAACGAGCTGTACTACATGGACCGCACTCTGATGGTGTTCGGGGACGCCAAGGCGGTCGTGGGCAACCTCGTCAAGGAGCTCGCCGCGGGCGCCGCGAGCCGTTAGGCGCGACCCGACTGCGGCGGGCCGGACGCGAGCAGGCACGCCTCGGTGCAGACGTCGCAGCGCGCGCCGGGCGGGCAGCTCGCCGTCGCCTGCCGGAACGCCTCGAGAAAGTCGCGCGCCTGCGGCTGGCCGGAGCGCAGGAAGCGCACCAGCCGCACCATCGCGGCGCCGGTCTCCTCCGAGAGGAGGTGCTCGACCTTGCAGGCGTCCAGCTCGGCGGTCGCGGCGCCGACGCCCATCACCTCGCGCAGGAACACGAGCAGGACCTCGCGCTTGCTCGCCACCCGCGACACCAGGTTCGAGCCCGCCCGCGTGAGGCGGAGGCGTTGCTCGGCGTCGAGCCGGACGAGGCCGTGCTCCTGAAGCACGCGCAGCTGCAGCGAGGCCGCGGCGCGGGTGACGCCGAGGGCGCGGGCCACGTCGGCGCCGCGCGGCGCGCGGCCGAGCTTCGCGGAGGCCGCGATCGCCAGCAGGTAGTGGGCCCCGGAGTGGGTGATCTCGTTGTCCTCGAACGCGCGCCAGACGGACGCGGTCCCGCGTGCGGGGCTCCCGCTCGCGGCGACGTTCCTCGGCCGGCGCGCGCCCGCAGCCATCCTCATCCCTCCAGCAGGGGACGCAGGTAGATCCCCTGGGCGATCTCGTCCTCGAGCGCCAGCAGCGTGCGGTCCACCTCGACCACGAGCGAGGGCTTGCGCTGGCGCAGCGTCAAGGTGGCGCCCGGCACCACCCCGAGGTCGGCCAGTTGGTCGAGGCGTTCGCGGTGGCGCGGCGCCATCAGGACCACCCGGCCCCGCTCGCCGGGCTTCAGGTCGATGAGGCGGCAGATCAGCGAGGACACGCGGCGGGAGAGCGCCCCGCAGCAGGCCCCCGGCGGGATCGGCCGGCCGTGCGGGCACACCGGGGGGTGGCCGAGGAACGAGCACACCGCCTCGGTGACGCCGGGCGAGAGTTCGTGCTCCAGGCGGCACGCCTCGGCTTCGGTCGTTTCCATGGAGAGTTCGAGCACCTGGTGGAAGAGTACCTCGGCCAGGCGGTGGCGACGAACCGCCTCCCGCGCCTGCGCCTCGCCCGCCGGCGTGAGCCGCAAGAGCTCCCCGTCGAGCGCGACCAGCCGTTGCTCGACGAGCGCCTGGGCCACGCCGCCCCAGCCGTCGCCGGGGCCCGCGTGGATGGTGCGGGCCAACTCCGCCAGCGACAGGGAAACGCCCGCCTCCGCGGCGGTCCACAGCTCCTCCAGCACCTCCTCGCGCGCGGCCGCCGGCGGCCGCGGCGCGACCGGGGCGGGCGCGCTCACGGCCGCCTCCCGTGGAACAGGCGCCTCACCCAGCCGGCCACGATCGAGTCCTCGACGAACCGATAGTGGCAGTGCGGGCAGCACAGCGTCCGGCAGTTGGCCGAGAGCGGGCACCCGCTCGGGCACGACTCCTTCCCCGCGAACCGGCCGCCGCACAGCGGGCACTGCACCGATCGCACCGCCCCGGGCTCGGCGGCGGCCGAGCTCACAATCGCACCGCGAGCGCGCGCAGCACCCAGTTGAGCGCCGCTCCCACCGCGAACGCGAACGGCACGATGAACGCGACCATCGCGGTCGCGGTCTTGACGCCGCGCTCCTTGACCATGACGAAGAAGTTGGCGATGCAGGGCACGAACAGCGTGATCACCACCAGGGCCACCAGCGATTGAATGCCGTCGAGCTGGCCGTTCCGGCGCATGAGGAAGAAGCCGGCGGCGCCGTAGTCGCGGCGCAGGAAGCCGACGAGGAAGGCGTCGGCCGCCTTCGGGGGCAGGCCGAGCGCCCCGACCACCAGCGGGCGCGAGAACGTCTCCAGGCGGGGGAGCACGCCCGCGGCGTCCAGCCCGAAGAGCAGGAGCGTACCGAGCACGAACAGCGGCACCGCTTCCTTCAGGTACCACTCGGTGCGGGCGGCGGTCTTGATCAGGATGTTGGCGATGCCCGGGATCCGGATCGGGGGCACCTCGAGCAGGAAGTCGGAGCCGCGGCCGGGCATCAGCCGCGCCGCGGCCCAACCGACGCCGAGCATCGTCCCGGCCACCACCCCGCCCCAGATGAACGTCCCGAGCGGCGCCATCGAGCCGAGCATCGCGAGGACGACGCCGAGCTGCGCCGAGCAAGGGACGCCGAGGGCGAGAAGAAGGGTCACGAGCGCGCGCTCCTTGCGCGTCGGCAGGATCCGCGTCGTCAGCGTCGCCATCGTGTCGCAGCCGAGGCCGAGGATCATCGGCAGCACGGCCTTCCCGTTCAGCCCCATGACGCGGAAGACGCGGTTCACCATGACCGCGAGGCGGGGGAGGTAGCCGGAGTCCTCCAGGACCCCGAAGAAGACGAAGAACGTGCCGACCACCGGCAGGACGATCGCGATCGAGTACGTCAGCGCCATCGTCACCACCCCGTACGGCCCGACCAGCAGGTCGCGCAGCCACGCCCACGGGACGAGCCAGTTCACCGCGGCGGTCGCGGCCGGGTTGATGAGCTTCCCGAACAGGACGCCCTCGGTGAAGTTCACGAGCGTGCCGGCGCCGAACACGCCGACGAACTCGTAGGCGGCGAACAGCACCACGGCGAGGAACGGGATCCCCCAGACCGGGTGCATGGAGAGCGCGCCGAGGCGGTCGCGCAGCGACCCGCTCCTGGTGCGGTCGACGTGGAAGACCGCGCGCAGCAGCTCGGCCACCGCCCGGTGGCGGGCGCGCGAGATTGCGGTCGCGGCGCTGCACCCCAGCGCTCGCTCGAGGTCGGCGCGGAGGCGCCCGACGAGTTCGACGCTCGCCCCCTCCAGGTTCTCGCTTGCCCACCCCGCCAGGGTGCGGTCCCCGGCCAGGAGCATGAGCGCCACCCCGCGGCGCGCCTCGGCGAGACGGGCCGGCAGCACGGAGGCGACCTCGAGCACGGCGCGCTCGATGACGGCCGGGTAGGGGCACTCGAGCCGGGCCCGGGCCGCGCGCGGCAGGCGCCGGCCGATCTCCGCGAGGCCGGCGCCGGTGGTCGCGGTCGCGGGCAGCACCGGGATCCCGAGCCGGCGCTCGAGTTCGGCGCTCTCGACCCGGACGCCGAGGTCGCGCGCCTCGTCCTGCAGGTTGAGGACGAGCACTTGCCGCCGCCCGAGCTCGGCGAGCTGTGCGGTGAGGTAGAGCACGCGGCGGAGGTTCTTGGTGTCGCCGACCTGGAGGACGACGGCGTCCGGCTCGGCGAGCAGGATGTCGCGCGTCACCTGCTCGTCCTCCGACTGCGGCGTCAGCGAGTTCGTCCCGGGCGTGTCGATGATCTCGGGCACGCCGGGCAGAGCGCGCGCCCGGCTGCGGGTGATCTCGACCGTGGTTCCCGGGTAGTTCGAGACGGTGACGTACGTCCGGGTGAGCGCGCCGAAGATCACGCTCTTCCCGACGTTCGGGTTGCCCACCAGCAGCAGCGGCGGCTGCTCGGGGCTCGCGGCGAGGGCTGCGGCGCGGTTCATGCTCGACGATGGGGACCCCGACGGCGGCGCGCCCATCGCGGCGGATGCTACGGCCCGCGACGGAATCTGTCAAGTATGCTTAACAACCTGCGGCACGGCCAGGGCGGCGCCGCGGGGCGGAGGGGGTCACTCGCTCTTCTGGCACTCGGCGCACAGCCCCTGGATCTGCAGGCTGTAGAAGCTCGGCCGGAAGCCGTGCTCGAGGCAGACCTCGCGCTGGCGCTCATCGAGGTCGGCGTCGTAGAACTCGATGATCCGGCCGCAGCTGGTGCACACCATGTGGTCGTGGCGCTTCCCCGGGGTGACGCGCTCGTACACGTAGTGCTCGCGCCCCAGGCGCGACTTGCGCGCAAGGCCGCACTGGACCAGCAGGTCGAGGGTGCGGTAGATCGTCGCGCGCGAGACTCGTTTGCCCTGGTTGCGCAGCTGGAAGAGCAGCGAGTCGGCGTCGAGGTGGCCGGTGGACTCGAACAGCTCGTCGAGGAGCATCAGCCGCTCTTTGGTCACCTTGAGGTTGTTGTCACGCAAGTACTGGACGAAAAACTTTTCGGCTCGCTTCATCGTGCCCTCCTGATGAGGTGCCCTCCTGATGAGCGTCTCAATTTCACCAGGATGTCACGCTAATCGCTTCTGAGTCTGATGTCAAGTGGGTGGCTCGGAAGGGTTGTCGCATCGCGCCATGTGGACCACGCCGTCGAGCACCCCGCCCTCGTCGACGATGAGCGTCGGCGCGAAGACCTCGGCCAGCACCCGGCCGGTCCCGTGGATCATCAGACTCTCCTTGACGCGCACGATGCCCTTCACGGTGCCGGCGACGACCAGGCGCCCGACGATGATCTCGCCCTCGACGACGCCGCCCTCCCCGACGAGGAGTTCGTGCTCGCTCGAGACCTTTCCGCTGACCTGGCCGTGCACGCGCAGCAGGTCGGAGAACACCACGTCGCCCTTGATCGCGCACCCCTGATCCAAGAAGCCGTTGAGCGTTCCCTGTCCCTTTTTCATCGCTTCTCCCCGGCGAGCAGCCGGAAGAGTCGAATCAGCTCCTCCTCGCTCGCAAAGCGCAGGCGGATCTCGCCGCCGCGCCGGCGGCGGTTGATCTCGACGCCGACGCCGAGTGCCAGCGCCAGGCGTTCGGCGGCCGCCGCCGTTTCCGGATCGGCGGTCCGCGCCGCCCGCCGCGGCGGCGGCTGCAATCGCCGCTCGAGCTCGCGCACGCTCCACCCCTCGCGGGCGCAGCGCCGCCCGAGCTCTTCCTGGCGCTCGGCCCCGCTCACCCCGGCGAGGGCGCGGGCG
>NCBR01000349.1 GCA_002279285.1 Acidobacteria bacterium 37-71-11 | reverse complement strand
GTTGAGCTGCTTGGCCACCGCCTTGAGGCCGCGGGAGATCGCCGACACCTCCTGGGTGCGGTTCTCGGCCCGCAGGCCGGAGGACATGAGCTGCAGGTAATCGACGACGACCAGGTCGAGGCCGTGCTCCATCAGCATCCGGCGGCACTTGCCCCTGAGCTCGAGGATCGAGATGCCGGCGGTGTCGTCGATCCAGAGCGGAGCCTCTGCGAGCCGGTCGGCGGCCTCGGCGAGGCGCTGCCAGTCCGAGGCTTCCTGCCGGGTGTCCACGCTCTTGGAGAGCAAGCCGCGGGTGAGGCGCTTGACGTTGATGCGCGCCTCGGCCGCGAGCAGGCGCCTGACGAGGGCCACGGCCGACATCTCGAGGGAGAACACGGCCACCTTGAGGCCGCTCTTGACGGCGCAGTGCGAGGCGATGTTGAGGGCGAGAGCGGTCTTGCCGACGCCCGGCCGCGCCGCGAGGATCACCAGGTCCTGCTTCTGCAGGCCGGACGTCAGCTCGTCGAGGCGGTAATAGCCGGTCTCGATCCCGGTGTAGGGGGCGTTCGACTTCGAGACGCGCTCGATGTGCGCCACCTCCTCGTGGGCGAGTTTGCCCACCGGTTGGAGGCCGCCCCGCATCGCGCGCTCGGCGATCGACAGGATCTGGGTCTCCGCCGCGTCGAGGGCGTCCATCGCCTCGCCCTCGTCGCGGGCGCATGCGGCCATCAGCTCCTGCGAGATCCGCAGGAGGCTGCGCTTGACCGAGCGCTCGCGCAGGATCGCCGCGTAGTGCTCGACGTTGGCGGGGTCCGGAAGGCCCTCGGCGAGGCTGGCGACATAGGCGACCCCGCCGGCGGAAGCCAGCGTGCCGCTGCGCTCGAGCTGGTCGGTGGTCGTGAGCAGGTCGATGTCGCGGTTGTCCCCGGCGAGAGAGCGGAACGCGTCGAACACCAGCCGGTTGGCGTCGCTGTAGAAGTCGTCGGCGTTGATCGTGTCGACGACGCGGTAGAAGCAGTTGGCGTCGGCGAGGACGGCGCCGAGCACGGCGCGTTCCGCCGCCTCGTTGGCCGGAATCCTGAGGACCTGCGGTGCGGCGCCCTGGCCGCCGGAATCGCCCGGCGATCCGGCGGACCTGCTCCCCGGACCCCTTCCCCTCGCGTTTGCGCTCACCTCGAAATCGTAGCATGCCGGGCGTACACTGAGCGTGTCGTTGGGGTGGGGCCGTCGCGGGCAAGGTGTGCGGCTCGTGGCGACGCTCGAACGCGTCCGGCCCCGGGGCGACGGGGGTGCGGCATGATCGTGAGCTGCCCGAGCTGCAAGACGAAGTACCAGTTCGAGGAGGCGCGCTTCGGCGAGGCGGCCGCGAAGCGGCTCAAGTGCACCCAGTGCGAGACGGTGTTCGAAATCACCAGGCCGACGCTCGGTGACGCCGATGTGCTCCCGGCGACGGTCGTCAAAGGCGGCGGCGCCGAAAGGACCACCAAGCAGCTCGTCAAGACCGGGGGTTCCCCCGTTGCGGACGCGGGCGACCTCCCTTCCTTGGCCCCGCTGCCGCCCTCCAAGCGGTATTCGCTGGCCGTGATCATGGGAGCGAACGCGGGCCAGATCCACGTCGTCCGGCAGCCTCGCGTCGTGCTCGGGCGCGGGAACGAGAGCGACATCCAGCTGCAGGACAGCGAGGTCTCCCGCCGGCACGCGATGCTCGAGATCCACGGCGATGAAGCGGTCGTGACGGATCTCGGCTCCACCAACGGCACCTACGTCGAGGCGGTGCGCATCCAGCACGCCACCATCGGCAGCAACCAGGAGTTCTCCCTCGGCACGACGACGGTCATGTTCATCGTCACC
>NCBR01000148.1 GCA_002279285.1 Acidobacteria bacterium 37-71-11 | reverse complement strand
GGAGATCGAAGGCGTGGTGGTGACCGACGTCTCCGACTCCTCGCCGGCCGACGAGGCGGGGCTGCGCCCCGGCGACATCGTCATGCGCATCGACTCGCACGACGTGACCTCGCGGCAGGAGTTTACGGACGCGCTCTCGGCGTTGCACTCCGGCGCGATGGTGCGCCTCTACGTCTACCGGCCGCAGGCCCAGCAGAAGAGCTTCGTGTTCCTACGCCTGCCGTAGGACTTCTCATTCCTGACCCAGAGGGCCGCCCGGCTGGGCGGCCCTCTTGTCTGCGGGGTTTGCGCGGCCGCTCCATCGTGTAAAATATTGGCAGCTATGTCTGCAGCCGGCACGGTGCTGATCGTCGACGACCAACCCCAGAGCCTCGAGGCGATGCGGGACGCGCTCCTGCCGCTGGGCTTCGAGGTCTGGCAGGCGCTCGAGGGAGCAAGCGGACTGCTGCTCGCGCGCGAGCGCCAGCCCGACGTGATCCTCCTCGACGTCATGATGCCCGGCATCGACGGCTTCGAGGTCTGCCGCAGGCTCAAGGCCGACGAGGAGACGCGGCTGCTGCCGGTCGTGTTCCTCACCGGCCTCGACTCCAGGGACGCGCGTCTGAAGGGCCTGGAGGCCGGTGCGACCGATTTCCTCACCAAACCGTTCGACCTCGTCGAACTCGAGGTTCGCGTCCGCAACCTGGTGAGCTTCCGGCGCCTCACGCAGGATCTCGACGACGCGGAGAAGATGCTGTTCGCCGTCGCGCGTGCGGTCGAGGCGCGCGACGAGGGCACGGGCGACCACTGCGACCGACTGTCGCTGCTCGGGGCCAGGCTCGGCCAGCACATGGGCCTTGATCCCGAGTCGGTCAAGACGCTGCGGCGCGCCGGTTACCTGCACGACATCGGGAAGATCGGCATCCCGGACGCGGTCCTCCTCAAGCCGGACAAGCTCGACGAGGCGGAATGGGTGGTCATGCGCTCGCACGTCGAGATCGGGGTGCAGATCTGCGCGCCGCTGCGCACGCTGCGGCCGGTGCTGCCGGTCATCCGCCACCACCACGAGCGGCGCGACGGCAGCGGCTACCCGGACGGGCTGTCCGGCGACGACATCCCGCTGCTCGCCCGCGTCTTCCAGGTCGTGGACGTGTTCGACGCGCTCACCAACGACCGCCCGTACCGCAAGGCGCTCTCCGCCGAAGACGCGCTCGCGGTGCAGCGGGAGGAGACGGCGCGCGGATGGTGGGACCGCGAGGTCCTCGAGGCGTTCGCGGTCATGATCGGACAGCCCGGGAGTTGACAAAGAGGTTGACGGGTTGGCAGACCCCGGGTTGTGCGCTACACTACCCGGGACGCGAAGGTGCGGATGCGGTGTTCACTCCCGCCGGTTCCCGCGCGTCGCGTGCTGGCTTGCCCCCGTCACCGCTGCACCGTAGCTGTGCAGGCGGCGGCTGGGTGAGCCAAGGAGCCTGACAAGTATGGTCGAAGAGTTCAACGACGCTCCCGCGTCTCCTGTCCAGGAGTCCAACGAGGCTGCCGGTTCGGGCCGGCGCCGCCGGCCGCGCCGGCGGCGCGGCCGCCGTCACCCCCCCTCGTCCACAGCGCCGGCTGCGCCGTTCGAGGGCTACCTCTGGCGTCGTGACGACGGCAAGGCGTTTCTGCTCCCGGCGACGACGAGGTTTCACCCGACCGGCGAGGACCCGGCACTCGACGGCGCGCTGCTGTCGCGCTGGCACCTCGAAAGCGGGCTGCACTTGACCGCGTCGGTGCAGCCGCCCAACGGGCACCAGCGCCCGGCGGTCGTCGAGATCACCGCAATCGAGGGGTTCCCGCCCGACGAATACCGCCAGCGCGCGATGCCGTTCTCCGACCTCACCTCGATCGACCCCACGCCGCGCTTCAAGCTCGAGACCGACCCCGGCGTCCTCGAACCCCGCGTGATCGAGCTCATGGCGCCGATCGGCAAGGGCCAGCGCTGCCTGATCGTTGCGCCGCCGAAGGCGGGCAAGACCACGCTGCTGCAGCAGCTCGCCCACGCGATCGGAGTCAACCACCCCGAGGTCCAGATCTTCGTGCTGCTCGTGGACGAGCGCCCGGAAGAGGTCACCGACTGGAAGCGCAACATCATCAAGGGCGACGTCTACGCATCGTCATCCGACGAATCGATCCAGAGCCACATCGAGATCTCCGAGATGGTCCTTGAGCGCTCACGCCGCCTGGTCGAACTCGGCGGAGATGTCGTGGTGCTGATGGATTCCCTCACCCGCATGTCGCGCGCGTACAACAACAACCAGAAGAGTTCGGGGCGCATCCTCTCGGGCGGCATCGACGCCCGCACCATGGAGAAGCCACGGCGGTTCTTCGGCTCGGCGCGCAACATCGAGCACGGCGGCTCGCTGACGATCATCGCCACCTGCCTGGTGGACACCGGCTCGCGCATGGACGAGGTGATCTTTCAGGAGTTCAAGGGCACCGGCAACATGGAGATCGTCCTCACGCGCGACCTCTTCGAGCGCCGGATCTTCCCGTGCATGAACATCCCTCAGTCCGGCACGCGCAAGGAGGAGAAGCTCTACTCGAAGGATCAGGTGGAGCGGATCTACCTGTTGCGGCGCGCGCTCGCCGCGCTGCCTCCCCACGAGGCGATGCAGGTCATGCTCACCAAGCTCAAGCAGTACCGCACCAACGAGGAGTTCCTCGCGAACATCCAGACCGGCGCGCGGTAGCGGTTTCTCGGCCGCCCCGACACGGTGCGTGCGGCGCGCGCAGGCCGCAAACGGAAAGGACCGCGAAGGCGGGCCGAACATCCGCGGGATCGAAGCACCTATCGGGGCGGCTGGATCACGATGTGGTACGTCACCGTGATCCAGGTCTTGACCCGCTTGCCGTCCTTCATTGCCGGCCGGTAGCGGTTTTGCCTGGCGGCCTCGATGCAGGCGTTGTCGATCTCTGGCCGCGGCGGCTGCAGCCCTCGCAGGACCTGGGCTTGGTCCACGCCGCCCTTCTCGTTGACGAGCGCTCTGAGGATCACGTAACCGCTGATCGGCGACCTCGCAAACATCACGGTGTGCGGCAGCGTCACCTTCGTTTCGACGAGGTTTTGCGGCTGCACGTCGACCTGGGTGAAGTCCACCAGGTCCCCCTCGCGCACGCCGGAACCGAGGCCGGTTGTGACCGGCACCTCCGCGGTCGCGGGCGCCGGAGGCGCCGCTGCCGGGGGCGCCGTGGGCGCTTGCGGCGGCGCGGCGGGCGCCGGCGCCTGCGTTGGAGCGGCTGGAGGCACCACGGCCGGCGCGGATATCGCGGTTGGAACCGCGGTCGGCCGCAGAGCGAGCTTCGCCCTCGCCTGCGCCTGCTGCTGGCGGGCCTTCGCCGCCTCGGCCTCCTGCTGCTGCTTCACCTTCGCCAGCTCGTCCTCTTTCCGCTTCTGCTCCGCCTCGCGCGCGGCCAGCTCCCGCTGCAGCTGCTGCTGCTCCTCGGGCGAGATCTGTTTGGCCGCCGGGCCCTGTTTTTGCGTGGCGAGCTGCTTGCGCAGCTCTTCGGTCTTGGCCTTCTCGGATTGGAGCTCTTGGTTCAGCTGGTCTTCCTTCTCCTTGAGCGCCCGCGCCACCTGCGTGTTCACCAGCTCCTGCAGCATCTTCTTCTGCGCGTCCTGGTCGATGGGCGGCGGCGACGCCGGCCGGCTCAGGACGAGATACCCGATCACCCCGAGCAAGACCACGACGCCGCCGATGACCGCGGCGAGCATCCCGGTGCGGCTCGGGGCCGACGGGGGGGCCTCGGGCTCATCGGCCTTCGGAGGCTGGTAGTGCGCCGCGACGTCGAGGGCGCGCTCGCGCTGGACCTCGCGGTCCTCCTGCTCGATCTCGTTGCGGTACAGGCGGTCCATGAACAGCGCGAGGTTGAACGTGGTGGGCGAGTACGCGCCGCCGTACAGGAGCTTCTCCAGCTCGCGCTTGAAGTCGGCGGCCGACGCGAAGCGGTCGTCCGGCCTGGGCGACAGCGTTTTCGCCAGGATTGCGAGCACGTCGGCGGGAACCGGCCCCTCGTCGAAGGCGAGTGCCGGGTGCTCGAGGGCGGCGGCGCGGCCGACCGGGTCCGCGGGAAGTGGCTGCCCGCACAGCAGCTGAAACAGAATGGCTCCCAGCGAGTAGACGTCGGACCGGCGGGTTGCGGCGGGCGCGTTCGCCAGCACCTCGGGCGCGAGGTACGGCGCGGCGGTCCGCTTTACGGCGACGCGGTCGAGATTGGCGCGCAGGCCGCGCGCGAGGCCGAAGCCGGCCACCATCGCCTCGCCGTCGTTTCCGACCATGACGAGGTGAGGCACGAGGAAGCCGTGTACGAGCGCCTCCCCCTGGAGTTCGACCGCCGTCGCCGCGGCCAGTGCGGCCGCCAGCTTCTCGACGATCAGCAGAGCGTTGTCGATCGCGATCGGGAACTGTTCTGAAGCCGCGCGCGCCATCAGCTGGTCGAGGGGTTGCGCCGGCACGTAGTCCCACGCCACGTACGGCACGCCGTCCTCGCTGCCGCAGACGCTGTTCCGGACCACGTTGGTTGCCTTCAGGACCTGCGACACCTGGTTGGCTACCGCGGTCTCCGCGGCCAACGCGGCCCGGTTCAACCCCGCCTGATCGAAGCGCCGCAGCCAGACGATCCTGCGGAAGCTGTCGCGCTCCATCTCCCCCGCGCGCCAGAGCGTGCCGAGGCCGTCCTGGCTCCGTTGCTTGAGGAGGAGGAACTTTCCGAAGCTCGAATAGGTATCGGCCATTTCAGGCCCTCCCGGACTGGGGTCACGCTAACACCCGTTTCCGGTGAGGTCAACGCTGTGACAAGGAACCCGGGCGGGTTTTGAGGTGACGCTCGAGAATGAGACGGGCGGCGATTCCGTCCACCAGGTCAGGCCATCGCCGCCGCGGTACGCCGGCCGCAACCAGGAGCTCCTCGGCCGCCCTGGTCGTCCCGCTCTCGTCGGCGGTTTCGATCGGAATCGCGAGCGCGCGCCGCAGCGCGGCTACCAACCCCGCCACGCGGCGCTCCCCCCGCCCCTGGCCGGAGCGTGTCACCGGCACGCCGACCACGATCCCGTCGGCCTCCCAGGTCCGGACCAGGGCGGCCACGGCGCCCGCCAGCCCCTCCGGGCCGGTGTAGTCGAGCGCGCGCAGGGGGGAGGCGACCCGCTCGTCTGCGTCGCACACCGCCACTCCGACGCGCCGTGATCCCACGTCGAGCGCCAGCCATCGCATGGCGACGAGGATACCCCTGCACGTGTAGACTCCAAGCTAGAATGCGGCCGCTGGCGAGGAGGGCGGTTGGCGCGACGGTTGTGGAAACGTTCGGGGAATGCGGCGATGCGCTGGTCCCGCGACAGCCTCATTGTGCTGGTCGGCTTGGCCTCCGCCCTGATGGGCCGGTCGCCGGCCGCGGCCGCCGGCGCGCCGCCGGCGCTCGGCGAGCAAGTCACGATCGATGCCGCGCAGCAGCAGTGGGTTCAGGACCAACTCTGGTGCGCCCAGGGCGACGTGCAGCTCCACTACCAGGACATCTCGCTGCGTTGCGACGAGGTCGAGGTCGACCTCAAGACGATGCACCTCCACGCCGAGGGAAACGTCATCCTCGACCAGGGCGAGACGCGCATGGCCTGCGACCGGATGGATTTCGACCTGCGCACGAAACTCGGAACGCTGTACAAAGTGGATGCGTTCTTTCCCCCCACCTACCATTTCCGGGGGGAGAAGCTGCAGAAGTTGAGCGAGGACAAGTACCACTTCACCCGCGGCGTGTTCACGAGCTGCGACCTCACCGATAAGGCGCCGCCGTGGAGCATCGAGGTGCGCGACGCGATCGTGCAGCTCGAGGGGTATGGGCACTTCCGCGATGCCACGATCAAGGTCCGCGGCGTCCCGATCTTCTACACGCCACGGCTGCTCTGGCCGGTCAAGCGCGACCGCGCCGCCGGGTTCCTCGTCCCGACGTTCGGGTACTCCAGCCAGCGCGGCGCGTATCTCGGCAACTCCTTCTTCTGGCCGGCCTCGCGCTCGTTCGACACCACGTTTTTCGTCGACCTGTTCACCAAGCACTACCTCGGCCTCGGTCAGGAGGCGCGCTGGGCCCCGGCTGAAAACGCGTTCGGCGAGATCGCGGACGAGTTCGTCTGGGA
>NCBR01000010.1 GCA_002279285.1 Acidobacteria bacterium 37-71-11 | reverse complement strand
GGCCAGGGCCAGGGCCGCGAAGCCGAAGGCGACGACGGCCTCGATGAGCAGGGTGCGCCGGCGCTGCCGGGTCAGGTTCCGATAGGCGAAGGAGAAGGCGTTCACGACGCCTGGTCCAGGATGCGCCCGTCGTGCAGGTGGACCACGCGGTGGGCGCGCGCCACCACCCGCGGGTCATGGGTGGCCAGGAGGAAGGCCACACCCTGCGACTCGTTCAGCGTGCGCACGAGCTCCAGCACCTCGTCGGCGGTGTGCGAGTCGAGGTTGGCGGTGGCCTCGTCCGCGAAGACCACGCGGGGCCGATTGGCGAGTGCGCGGGCGATGGCCACGCGCTGGCGCTCGCCTCCGGAGAGGAGGTCCGGACGCACGGCATGCTTGTGGCCGATCCCCACTGCCTGGAGCAGCTCGATGGCGCGCCGGCGGCGCTCCTGCCGGCCCACACCCGTGAGTGCCATCGGGTAGCTCACGTTCTCCACCGCGCTCAGGACGGGGATCAGGTTGAAGCCCTGGAAGATGAAGCCGAACTGGTCGCGCCGCAGGTCCGCGCGCGCGTCCTCGTCCAGCCTCTCCGCCTCGACACCTCCCACGCGCACCACCCCGCGATCGGGCCGATCGAGCAGACCCATCAGGTTGAGGAGCGTGGTCTTGCCGGAGCCGCTCGGCCCCATCAGGGCGATCAGCTCGCCGCCCGCGACGGAGAGGGAGACGTCCTCGATGGCGGTGGCGAGCGATGCGCCGAGGCGGTAGGACTTCGAGACCGACTCCGCCTCCAACACGGGCGGCAAAGAGGGCTGACGAGCGGCGTTCATGCGGGAGCCGCATCGGGCGGCGCGGAGCGTGTCTCCGCCGGGGCCGGAGCTGGAACGACGACGGTGCCCGTCGTGTCCGTCGCCCGGATTGAGGGAAAGGCCCGGCGCAGCACTACCCAGATGGCAGCTTTGACGCGCTCCAGGATGAAGCGCTCCGAAACCTGCGGCGAGAGATGTTGATAAGGGATAGCCACTTCCTTTCCAACCCTGGCCATGATACCCGCGCCGAAGGCATCGGGAAGGTCCCCGGAGGGTGGCCTTGGCGAACGAGCGATTGGAAGAGCCGCAGAGATCGCGTCAGCAGCGACTCACCTCCGAGCCAATGCAGCCCCTTGGCACGTTCACCCGGGCGTGGATCTGCGCCTGCCCGCGGGCGTTGATGGCGAAGATCGGGGGTGAGGTGAGCGACTCGGTGGCGGCGATGTGGAGCGGCAGCCACGCCCCCATCCACACCCCGCAGTGAGCATCACGGCGAAACCGGCGACGAAGAAGCGGCGGTCGATGCGGTCGCGCCGCGCTGGCCGGCCAGCGCCTCGCCGTAGGAGATCCCGCCGAGGCCGCTAGCCACCACCACGACGCGCTGGAGGCTCACGGTCCCACCTCGCCGACAAATGGGTGGCGCTCGCGCAGGGCCCGGATCGGAGGCCAGGCGAGGTAGCGCGGCACGAAGCGCCAGTAAGGAGGCGGCACGCCGCAGGTGTGGAGGGAGCGTTCGAACAGTCTCCGCCAGGTCGAGGGCGAGCCTTCGCCGGCATGGACGACGTTGGGCCGGCGGGCGATCAGCCGGTTGATCCGCTCGAGCATCCAGCTCTCCCGCACCTCGGGGGAGAGGTAGAAGACCGGCCGCGAGAGATCCTCGTCAGGAGACAGCCGGCCGGCCGCCTCCTCGCTGCGGGCGAGGGCGGTCCCCGGGTGAAGGCGGACGCCGGTGAAGATGATCGTCAGACAGCGCGGCCAGTCGAGGCGGCTTTCGATGAAGTCGAGGGACTCGGCGACCGTCGCCTCGGTTTCGCCGGGGCCACCGAGCAGGAAGAACCAGGCACAGGCCAGGCGCGAGCGGCGGATGCGCTCCGCGGTGCGCTCGACTGCGTCCCGCCCGAACCCCTTGTGGTAGCTCTCGAGCATCCGCTCGGAGGCCGACTCGGGGGTGATCATGCAGGCGTTGAAGCCGGCCGATTCCATCTCGGCGAACAGCTCCTCGGTCGCGCCGATCGGGTTGACCCCCATCGCGGTCAGGGTGACCCGGAGCCCGCGCCGCCGGATCTCGCGGCACAGCGCCAGGGCCGGCTCGGCTGGCACGTTGAAGGTCGAGTCGACCAGTTCGAACGTGCGCGGGCGGGCGACGCGCGCCACGTGTTCGATCTCGTCGACGACCTCGGCGGTGGGTCGCAGGCGGTGCAGGCGCCCCTCGAGGCTCGGGTACGAGCAGTAGCTGCAGCCGAGGGCACAGCCCCGTTTCGACTGGATCGGCCAGGTGAAGCCCCGGCGGCCATAGGCCGACCAATCGATCCAGCGCTCGAGGCCCGACGCCCCAAAGCGCGCCAGGCGGCGCGGCGGGACCGCGGTCGGGCGCCCGGTGTCGTCGCGGGCGGCGACGCCGGGGATCGGGCGTGGGTCGCGGCCCTCGTCGAGCGCGGCGAGCAGGGCGGGAAACGCCTCCTCCCCCTCGCCGAGAACCGCGAAGTCCGCCGCCAGCACGTCCAGGCTGCGCTCGCCGAGCAGCGACACCGCCGGCCCGCCCACCACCACCCGAGCGCCCGCCCGTCGGGCGAGCTCGATCAGCGGGTCGTGGGCCCGCAAGTGGCTCTCCAGGCGCTGGTGCACCGCGTTGTCGAGGTTGCGGACCGAGAAGGCAACCACCCCGGGGCGATCCTCGCGCAGCGCTCGGGCAAGCACCGCCTCCGGGTGGCGGCGGCGCGAGAGGTCGAGGAAGCGCACCGAATGACCGGCGTCGGCCGCCGCCGAGGCGACATAGGCGAGCCCCACCGGCGGCGCCAGCAGGATCTCGCGCGACGGGTTGTGGTAGACGAGAACGGTGCGCATGATCAGGCCTGGTCCCACAACTCGCGCGGATAGTCCTGGTATAGGTTCTGGTAGCCGTGCGCATAACGCCGGGAGGCGACGAAGGCGCGCAGGATGTCGGGCGGCAGCAGGGGCCGGCGCTCGATGCGCGCCGGCGTAAGGGCGATGCCCTCGACCACCTGCTCGGCGTAGAGCCGGCTGAACTCGCGCAGCCGCAGGGAGGTTGGCGTCAGCGGGTGCATGCAGTCGTGCAGGTCGTGCGGGTTGTCGATCCAGAAACGGCCGTCCAGGGCCTGATAGTCCGGGGTGCCGGGCGACGGCGTGCAGATGGTGAAGCTGCACTGGACAGGCGGCAGGGCGCGCACGTAGGCGCGCAGACGGGCGAAGTCCTCGGCGCTCGACTCCGGAATCAGCATGAAGGCGGCGTGGACCGCGATTCCGAGGGCGCGCAGCCGATCGAGGGCCCGCTCGTTGGCCGCTACGGTGCCTCCCTTGCGCACCGCGCGCAGTTCGCGATCACTGGTGAACTCGAAGCCGAGGAAAGCCCCGTCGAGGCCGATCTCCCGCCAGCGCTTCAGGATCTCCGGCGAGCGCAGGACGGTCGTCGCCCGGGTCCACGCGAAGTAGCGCTTGCGCACGCGGCGCGCCGCCAGCGCGTCGGCGAGAGCGAGGGCGTGCTCCTCGTCGAGGAAGTTCTCGTCGTCGACGAAGTAGACGTGGTCCGCGGCCAGGGCGGCGATCTCGTCGGCGACCTGCTCGACCGGCCGCCCGAGGTGGCGCCCCTCGGAGAGGAACGGCACGACGCAGAACGTGCACTGCATGCGGCAGCCGTAGGAAGTGCGAACCGTCGACACCGGCGGGAAGAGGGGTTGGAACGGCCGGCCGCCCTCGGCCAGCCACACCGAGCGGTAGGCGCGAACCGGCCAGAGGTCGCGGCGCGGCGTCGGCAGGGTCGCCGGGTCGGGATAGCGCGGCAGTTCTTCGGCCCCCCGGCCGGTGCGCGGGATCCGCACGTGTGGAAGGCCGTCGAACTCCTCTCCCCTGGCAGTGCGCTCGACCAGGGCGCGAAAGGGCGCGCAGCCCTCGCCGCGAACCACCGCGTCGATCTCGGCCCCGTCGAAGTCGGCCGGCGCGACGGTGGCGTGGTGCCCGCCGACCACGACCCGGGCCGCCGGACAGTCCTCGCGCGTCAGCCGCGCCAGGCGGCGGATCGCCGACGCCTCGTGGGTATAACCGGTGAAGCCCACCAGATCGGGCCGGAAACGGCGCAACGTGCACCGGAAGCTGTGTTCCGGGAACCGGGCCCGGCGCAGATCGGCCACCCGGATGTCGTGGCCAGCGGGGGCGGCGGCGGCGAGATAGCCGAGCTCGAGCGGCTCCAGGAACTGGAACGATTGGAGTCCGCGGATCGTGCCGAGCCGCGGGCTCGGCTTGACGAGCAGGATGCGCACCCTCGAGTCCTCCTGCCGAACTGGCTTCGCAGCCCGAGATGCCATTGTAGGAGGGATCAGGCAATCTTCGCCCCCCCCACCGGGCGGGACGCGCGGCAACAGCCATGCGCGAAGAGAACCGGGGTCGAGCCGGACCCCGTGGCGATGTTTGTTTGGCTACGTAAGTGATTGGTGCGAAAGGGGGGACTCGAACCCCCATGGGCAGCGCCCACGAGATCCTAAGTCTCGCGCGTCTACCGGTTCCGCCACTTTCGCGGGACGGGAATTGGTGAGCCGCGTAGGAGTCGAACCTACAACCTAGGGATTAAGAGTCCCTTGCTCTGCCAGTTGAGCTAGCGGCCCACCCGCTCCAAGCATCATATCGTCGCCCGCTCTCCGGTGCAACCCCCGGCCGCGGCCGCCTGTCCGCTCCGGCCCGCGGCACGAGAACCGCGCGCACCGCCGCCAGCACCGCGGCCGGGTCGAGGCCGTCGAGGCCGGCGGTTGCCGGGTCCCCCGACCCGGGGGCGCACAGCACCAGCGCCCCCCCGACCGGCGCCGTCCGCGCCGGCGCGGTCGGACCGAACAGCGCCACCGTCGGGCAGCCGGCGGCGGCGGCGAGGTGGGTGAGCCCCGAGTCGTTGCCGACCGCCGCATCGCAGGCGGCGAGCAGCGCCGCGATCTCGTCGAGGGCCCATGCGGTCGGCGCGATGTGGGCGCCCGCCTCTGCCACCAGCGGTGCGGCCACCGCCTCCTCGCCCGGCCCCACGACCACCACGGGGGTGATGCCTGCCGCTTGCAACGCTCGGCCTACCGCGACGAAGCCGCCGATCGGGTAACGCTTGCCCTCCAGGCCACAGGTCGCCGGCAACAGGGCGACCATGCCTGCCAGTTCGCCGAGCAGCGCCCGCTGCCGCAACCCCTGGCGCCGCAGGTGGTCGGGGAGCGGCAGGCGGAACGGGACTGCCGCCGCCCCCTGCAGGCCGAGCCGCGCCAGCGCCTGGTCGAGGTCGTGGCGCTGGTGCCGGGAGCGCACGACCTGAAACGTCGCCAGGCCCAGCGCCGCGGCGCCGCGCCCGCGGCTCGCCAGGCGCACCGGCGCACCGGCCCCGGCCAGCAACAGCTTGGCGCGGGTGCTGTGACGGGCCGTGAGCGCCACGTCGAAGCGGTGCCGCAGTCTCCGGCGGGCCCACGCAAAACCCACCCCCGTCGGGCGGGCGATCGTGTTCACGCCGAGCAGGCGTGCGAGCGGCGCGTGCGCGGCCGGCAGCAGCGCCGCAGTCTCTCCCCCGCGGTTGGCGGCGCGCAGCGCGGCCAGCGCCGGCAACGCGTGCACGAGGTCGCCGAGCCAGTTGGGCAGGTCGACGAGCATGCGGGCAGGGAGGGCGCTCATGGCTGGTCTACGGAAGCGCACGGCGGCGCGTCGTGGCGTCCCATACCGCCGTCCACTTGAGAAACGTCCCGTACGCCATGAGCACCGCAACGACGAAGCCGGCGCCCCCGTCGAGGAAGCCGAGACGGACCACGAACGACCGCACGAAGCGCCACTCGGCACGCGCGGCCGCACCCGCCGCGGTCGCGCGGCGGTTGCCCGCGACCAGCTCCGCCGCGCCGCGCAGCGCGTAGTCGTGGAGCTTCGGCAAATACTGCGGGAGCGACCTGAGGGTGTGGTGCTCGAGGGTCCCGGCCAGGCGCCCGACGGACACCGCCGTGACGGCGCCGTGCACCGCCCGCTCCGCGAAGCGGGCCCGGCGCCGGTCGAACAGCCGCACGACCCGGTCGCTTCCCCAGTCGCCGAACCGCAGCCGGCGGCCGAACGCCAGATTGGTGCGCTCGACCGAGTACGCCGCATGCTCGGGCGCCGCGAGCGCCCGGCCGATCGCGTCGCGCAGCGCCGGGCTCACGCGCTCGTCGGCGTCGAGCACGAACACCCAATCGTTGCGGCAGCGCTCGGCCCCCCAGTTGCACTGGGCGCCACTGGACGAAAAGACGTGCTCGAGCACGGCCGAACCGGCCTCGCCCGCGACCTCGCGGGTGCGGTCGCCGGTCCGCGGGTCCACGACCACGACGACCTCCGCGGCCCACCCGGCGACGCTGGCGAGCGCCCCCGGGAGCTGTTCCTCCTCGTCGCGGGCCGTCACGAGCACCGAGACCGGGGCGCTCACGCCCCCTCGCCCTCCTCGACGCGGACCCTGCGGACGGCAAGCGCCTTGCCGGTGGCCTCGTCCACCTCGACCACGGCGCCGCACAGCGCTCCGCCCCGGGTAGCCGGTTCGAGGGCGCGGGGGGTCGCGAGCAGAAACCTCTCCAGCACGGCCTGGGGCTTGAACCCGATGACGCCTTCGTACGGTCCGGTCATCCCGACGTCGGTGAGGGCTGCAGTGCCGTGCGGCAGGATGCGCTCGTCGGCGGTTGGCACATGGGTGTGGGTCCCCAGCACCGCGCTCACCCTGCCGTCGAGGTGCCAGGCCAGAGCCTGCTTCTCGGAGGTCGCCTCGGCGTGGAAATCCACGATCCTCACCACCGTCTGGCCGCCGATCTCCTCGAGGATGCGGTCAGCGGTCCTGAAAGGGCTCTCCATCGGCGTCATGAAGGTGAGCCCCTGCAGGTTGAGCACAGCGATCGGGACGCCGCCGCGCGACGTGACCACGCACCAGCCCCGCCCGGGGTTCCCCGCCGGGTAGTTGGCCGGCCGCAACAGCCGCGGCTCGGCGTCGAGGAGCGCCGCCGTCTCCTTCTTGTCCCAGATGTGGTTTCCCGAGGTGAACACGTCAACCGGGAGGCGATTGAGCTCGTTCCACACCGACCCGGTGAGCCCGAACCCGCCGGCGGCGTTCTCGATATTGACGACGGTGAAATTGACCTCCAGCTCCGCCTGGAGACGGCGCAGCCTCTCCGTCACCAGCCGGCGCCCCACCTTGCCAACGACATCGCCCACGAACAGGATGCGCACCATCTTCGAACCCCCGGACCTGCGTCCGGGCAAGCATACACGCGGCCCCACAATTCCCCGTGACGGCGCGTCAGGCCCCCGGGGCGCGAGCGCCATGCCCCGCGGGTACGAGCGCGGCCAGCGCCGCGGGGTCGAGCAGCGTCGCGACCGGGCCGGTGACTTTGACGACCCCGTCCTCGGCGAGCCGCCGGAAGGTGCGCGAGAGCACCTCGGGGCCAGTCCCGCACAGCGCGGCGATCAGCCGCTTGGGCTCCGGGAGGCGGATCTGGGCGCCACGGGCGAGCGGGCCGCCGGAACGCAAAAACGCCGACAGGAGGTACGCCGCCACCCGTTCCTCGACGGTGTGGAGCGCGAGCCCCTCGACCAGGTCCGCGAGGCGCCGCAGCCACACCGACATCGAGGCGAGCAGCGCGAGCGCCACGTCGGGCCGGCGGCGGAGCAGGTCCAGCAGGGCGAGACGCGGCACCACGCCGAGTTCCCCGGCCTCGATCACCACCCCGGTGGCGGGAAAAACGCCGGGGCCGAACACGGCGGCCTCCGCGAACGAGGCGGGGGCGCGGACCAGGTGGAGCACCTGCTCGCGGCCGTCGGGGCCGCTGCGGATCAGCTTCACCCGCCCCGAGAGCAGCAACGGTAAGAACTCCGCCGGATCGCCCTCCGAGAACAGCAGCTCGCCACTGCGCACCCGGCGCACCCCACACAGGCGCGCCACGTCCTCGAGCAGCGCCGGCGGCAGCGCCGCGAACAACGGGATTCGCCGCAACCCCGCCGGGATGTCGGTCGCCATGAGCGTCATTCTGCCAGATGCTGCTCTTGACGCGCGCCCTCCAACCTTTGACAATGGCGGACGCGTTCACGCAGGGGGGGTGCAATGCGAGCTGCGGACGAAACACCGGCGGTTTCCCGCCGGATCGCTTTGAACTGGTTGCTTGGGACCTCGCTGGGAGCGACCCTCGTGGCCGCGCTCTACCCGGTCTTCCGGTTCGTGATCCCGCCCCGGGTCGCCGAGGCGCCGGTCAACCGCGTGCTCGCCGGCAAGCTCTCCCAGCTGCCCGACAACTCGGGGAAGATCTTCCGCTTCGGGTCGAAGCCGGGGATCCTCATCCGGACGCCGACCGGCAAGGTGCGCGCGTTCTCGGCGGTCTGCACCCACCTCGGGTGCACCGTGCAGTACCGCCCCGACCTGCAGCACATCTGGTGCGCCTGCCACAACGGCCAGTACGACCTGCAGGGGAAGAACATCTCGGGTCCGCCGCCGCGGCCGCTGGAGGCCTACAAGGTGGACATTACCGGGGACGACGTGTACGTCACCAAGGGAGCATGAGCGATGCGCGCGCTCGACAAGCTCTGGCACGCCCTCGACGAACGCTTTGAACTCGAGCCGATCGTCGAGTTCGTGACGCACAAGGTGGTGCCGCGCCACCGGCACTCGTGGGCGTACTACTTCGGCGGTCTCACGCTGTTCTTCTTCCTCGTCCAGGTGGCGACCGGGATCCTGCTGCTGCTCTACTACCGCCCGACCGCCGAGGCGGCGTTCGAGAGCGTCCAGTTCATCGTAACGCGGGTACCGTTCGGCTGGCTCGTGCGCTCGGTGCACTCCTGGTCGGCCAACCTCATGATCCTGTCGGCGTTCGCTCACATGTTCTCGGTGTACTTCATGGGCTCGTACGCCAAGCCGCGGGAGTTGACGTGGTGGACCGGGTTCGCACTCCTCGGCCTCGCCATGGGGTTCGGTTTCTCCGGTTACTTGCTCCCCTGGAACACGTTGTCGTACTTCGCCACCCGGGTGGGGACCGACATGGTGAGCAAGGTTCCGTTCGCCGGGGCCTGGCTGCTCAAGTTCCTGCGTGGGGGCAACGAGGTGACCGGCGCCACCCTTACACGCTTCTTCGGCTTCCACGTCGCAGTGCTGCCGATGCTCACCACTCTCCTGCTCGGCGTCCACCTCGCCCTGATCCAGCGCCAGGGAATGCATGTTCCGGTTTCGCTCGAAGAGGAAGCGAAGAAACGCAAGCCGATCCGGTTCGTGCCCAACTTCATGCTGCGGGAGGGCGTCGTGTGGCTCCTGGGCCTGGCGGCGCTCGCCGCGCTGGCCGCGTTCTTCCCGTGGGAACTCGGCACCAAGGCCGACCCGTTCGCCAGCGCGCCGGCGGGAATCAAACCGGAGTGGTACTTCCTCTTCGTCTTCGAGACGCTCAAGCTGCTGCCGGCGCATCTGTTCGGCATCGAGGGGGAGCTGCTCGGCCTCGGTGCGTTCGCGGCGGGCGGCCTCGTCTGGTTCCTCGTTCCGGTCCTCGACCGCGGCCGCCCGGGGGGCGGACGCGGCCGCACCTTCTTCGTGCTCGGCTGGCTGGTTCTCGCCTATATCGTCGGCTTCACGTTCGCCTCGTTCGCGGGGGTGTTCAAATGAGATGCTCGCTCGCCGTCGCCACCCTTGCGATCGGCCTCGCGGCCGCAGCGCGCGCCGCGGCGCCTGCGGCCCCCGCCGCGCCGGTCCGGGCCGCCGCCGACTCCTGCCTTTCCTGCCATGCCACGCTCAAGGACGAGCGCCTGCGCAAGCCGGCGGAGCTGGCGACAAGCGACATTCACCACGCGCAGGGGATCACGTGCGCGGGGTGCCACGGCGGCGACCCGGCCGCCACCGACAGTTCGGCCGCGATGGATCCCCGCAAGGGGTTCGTCGGCGTCTTCGCCCCGCGGGCGATCCCCGAGATGTGCGGCTCGTGCCACTCCAACGCGGCCTACATGCTGCGCTACGCGCCCAACATCCCGACCGACCAACTCTCGCAGTACCGCACCTCCAAGCACGGCCTGGCGCTCGCCAAGGGCGCCACCGACGTCGCCGTCTGCTCCTCGTGCCACGGCGCCCACGGGGTGCGACCGCCGTCCGACGCGCGTTCGCCCGTCTACCCGACGCGGGTCGTGGAGACATGCGCGCGGTGTCATGCCGATGTCGCGCTCATGAACCGCTACGGCATCAAGGGCAACGAGGTCGAGGAGTACAAGAAATCCGTTCACTACGCGGCGCTGATGGAAAAGAACGACCTTTCCGCGCCGACCTGCAAGTCGTGCCACGGGGCGCACGGCGCGACTCCCCCGGGGGTCGACTCGGTGGCTAACGTCTGCGGCACCTGTCACGTCTCCCAGCTCGAGAAGTTCGACCAGTCACCGCACAAGGACGCGTTCGCCGCGCTGCAGCAGCCTGCCTGCGAGGCTTGCCACAGCAACCACGCGATCGGACAGCCGCAGGACTCCTGGATCGGCGTCGCCGACAAGCAGGTGTGCGGCGCCTGCCACAGCGCGGGCGATGCCGGCGCCACCGCCGCGACCGCGATCTCGGGCGCGCTGGCCAGCACGGTTGCGGCCGAGGCCTCGGTGGGGGCGCGCGTCGCGCGGGTGAAGCGCGCGGGGATGCTGATGGACGCGGCCGATGTCAAGCTCGAGGACGCCCACCAGGCCTACATCATGGCGACGGTCGAGATCCACACCGCCATCCCCGCTCGGGTGGAGAAGCAGACCGCGACCGCGCTCGCCGACACGTCAGCCGCCGACAAGGATGCCGCCGCCGCCGAGAAGGAAATCCGCTACCGCCGCACCGGCCTGTTCGTCTCGCTCGTCGTCATCGCCATCGCGATGGTCACGCTGGCCTTCAAGGTCAGGAGCATGGAACGCTGAGCCGCCGGCAGCGCGGCCGCAGCCGCAGCCCAGTCGGTGTTACTTGACGTCATGGGACGCCGCCAGCGGCGCCTGACGAGGGCCGGTGTCCGGGGCGGCCATGCCGCCGACGTGGGTGTACAGGGGCGACTCGATCTCGGGCAGGCGGCGCGCGTACTCCGCAGCGCTCACGCCGCTGCGCCAGTGCCCGCTCAGCCGGAACGCCGTCACGATCCCAAGGTACACGGCCACGGCGAGGGCGACCGCGAGCGCCGGACGCAGCCGCCAGCGCTCCGACTCGACGCGCGGCGGGCGCACGGCGAGGCACCCCTTGACCGGGCACGCCGCGACGCAGTCCTGGCACGACGTGCACTCGACCGAGGCGACGCGCGTCATGGCGTGCACAGATAGGCGCGCGGGGCACGCCTTCGTGCACCTGCCGCAGTCGGTACACGTCGCCGCGTCGCGGGTCACCTTGAACGGGGCGAGCCGGCCCACAAGCCCGAGCAGCGCGCCGTACGGACACAGGTAGCGGCACCACAGGTCGCGCACGAACACGGAACCGACCGCCAGCACCCCGAGGACCGCCACCGTGACGCGCGAGGGGCGCACGAAGAAGAGCAGCATCTTGGTGTCCGCCACCCGGTTGTACGGGCTGTCGAGGAAGGCGCGCACCCCGGGGAGGTCGAGCGCCACCCAGGTCACCCAGACGAACAGGGCGAGCAGGATGTACTTGAGCGACCGCAGGGGGGCGTCGAGCCAGCGCGGCGGCGCCCAGGTGCGGCCGAGAAGTCTCGCGCCCAGCCGCCCGAGCGCCTCCGACGCCGTGCCGACCGGACAGATGTGGGAGCAGAACGACTTCGCCACCAGCGCGCTCATCGCCAACACGCCCACGAGGATCGCGAGGCCGGCCGGGTGGACCGGATGCACCCCGTCCCCGGCGAGCCAGAGCCGCAGCGACATCAGCGCCGAGATCGGCAGGAAGCCCTCGACCCCCGGCGGCCGCGCCGCGTCCGGGCCGCGCCCGGCGGTCTGGGGGAGCGCCCAGAGCGCGAACTGGACGCCGATCACCGCCACCAGCACCAGCCACGCGACCTGGCTCAGGCGGCGGGCTCCAATCACCCCGGAGATCTTGCGTCGGCGCACCATCGCTCCCACCAACGAACCTAGGCCGCCCGCCCGCGGCTTGCCTTGACCGGGGTCAAGACCTGACGGTGCCGTGACGCCCGGCTGCGGCGGCGGTGGCCTCGGCCCGGCCGTGGGCGACCATGACGATGGCGACGCCCGCCAGGATCACCGGCATCGCCGCCCACTCGGCCGCGGTGATCGTCTCGCCTCCGAGCGCGACCCCGAGGAACATCGCGATCACCGGGTTGACGTACGCGTAGCTGGTGGCCGCCGCCGGGCGCACCCGCCGCAGCAGGAACAGGTACGCCGAGAAGCCGATCCACGAGCCGAAGACGATCAGGTAGGCGAGCGCGAACAATGGGCGGGGGGCCAGGGCGGAGGGGATCTTCTCGCGGAGGCCGACGCCGACAGCCACCAGCATGGCGCCTCCGGCCAGCATCTCGGCCGCCGCCGCCATCAACCCGCTCGGCAAGTCCAGGCGCCGGCTCCACATCGAGCCGAGCGCCCAACTCATCGTGCCGACGAGCAGCGCCGCCGCGCCGGCGGGGCTGGCCCGCAGGCCGCCCTCGAGGCTGAGCAGCGCCACCCCGCCGAACCCGACCGCGAGCCCGACCCACTCCATCCGCCGCGGCCACTGCCCCCAGAGGCCGGCGAAGAGTGCGGACCACAACCCGACGGTGGCCACCCCGAGCGCGGCCAGGCCCGATGCGACCCACTGCTCGGCCACGACCACACCGCCGTTCCCACCCAGGAGCAACAGCCCTCCCACGAGCGCGGCGTTCCTCCACTGCCGGGCGCTAGGCGCCGGGGCGCCGCGCAACCAGAGCGCAACGAACAGCACGCCCCCCGCCACCAGGAAACGCACACCGGCCATGAGGAAGGGGGGGAGACCCTCGAGCGCAATCCGGATGGCAAGGTACGTCGAACCCCAGAGGATGTAGACGGCGAGCATCGCCGCGGCGATCGGGAACCAGCCACCCGCCGGGGAAAAGGAGCCCTTCTTCACCCCGGGATCTTACGCTTGCGAACGACCGGGCGGGCCGCACGAGGCCCAGGGCCTGACACGGCCCTGGGCCTCACACGGCGCGCACGTTGAGGCTTGCTCAACCCCGGGAGCGCCGCCGCACCGTCCGCATCGCGTCGAGGTAACCGTCGAATTTCGCCTTCTGCGTCGGCGTCAATACCGCCACCGTCTGCTTGCGCAGGTTCTTCATCTCGGCACGCACCGCCATGCGGTCCGCCCGCAATTTGAGCAGCGCGTTGCCGACCGCCGCGGGGTCGGGGTTCGGCGCCTGCAACACCGCCTGCAACGCCGCCGCGCTGATCTGCTGCCGGCCCCTGAGCGACATGAGCGCCGGACGTTCCTTGCTGACCAACGCCCTGATGTGAGCCTTCTGGTTTGGCGTCAGGCCGACCTGAGCGAGCGCCGCCCGGTACGCCCGCGCGGCCTGCTGGCCGCGGCCGGCCCTGGCCGGACCGGCAAGCGCCGCCCCGCTTCCCATCACCACCGCCAGCACCACCGCCGAAGCACCGGTCATCCAACGTCGTGTGTGTGTGGTCATCGTCGTCTCCCTCCGGCCGCCCGCCTTCGGATGCGGCCAGTCGTGAAGACGCTCCGGTCATGTGCTCGGTTGACACGCGGCTTGATCCTGTGCCCGCGCGGTGCGCAGGGCGCGGGGTCGTTACAGCTTGCCGGCGATGGCCTTGGCCACGTCCAACGTCGAGGCGGCGCCGCCCATGTCGTAGGTGCGGGCCGTCCCCTCCGCGATGACGGCGGCCACAGCCTGCTCGATCCTGGCGGCCATCGCCGTCTCGCCCAGCCACTCCAGCATCATCTTGGCCGCGAGGACCGTGGCGATCGGGTTGACCTTGTACTGGCCCGCGTACTTGGGGGCGGAACCGTGCGTCGGCTCGAACACCGCCAGCTTCTCGCCGATGTTGCCGGAACAGCCGAAGCCGAGGCCGCCCACCATCTGGGCGCACAGGTCGGAGATGATGTCGCCGAACAGGTTGGTCGCGACCAGCACGCCGTACTTCTCGGGGTCTTTGAGCAGCCACATGCAGATCGCGTCCACGTTCGCGTCGTCCATCGCGACGCCGGGGAACCCCTTCGCGACCTCCTTCGCGGTCTCGAGGAACAACCCCTCCGTGGCCCGCACCACGTTGGCCTTGTGGATCACCGTCACCTTCGGGTAGCCGTGCGCTCTTGCGTACTCGAACGCCGCCCTGATGATGCGCTCGGAACCCTTTCGCGTGTTGATCTTGCAGGTGATGGCGTACTCCTCGGGCGCGAGCGCGGCGAAGTGGGCGAACGGTTTCGACTCGCGCGCGAGGACGTCGCGGAGGCTGTCGGGCACCGGCGAGAACTCGACCCCGGAGTAGAGCCCCTCGGTGTTCTCGCGGAACATCACGAGGTCGATCGTCTCCTTGAAGTTGAGCGGGTTGCCGGCGTACGCCTTGCACGGCCGCAGGCAGGTGTACAGGTCGAACATCTGGCGCATGCGCACGATCGGCGAGCGGTAGACGAGACCGGTTCCCTTCAGGCCCGGCGCCAGCTCGGCCTCGGCCGCCTTCACCGGCTTCGAGGTGATGGCGCCGAACATCGCTGCGTCCACGCGGCCGAGCAGGTCCACGGTGCGCTGCGGGAACGCGTCGCCCTCGGAACACCAGAACTCCCAGCCGATGTCTCCGTGGACGTACTCGGCATCGAGCGCAACGGCGTCGAGCACGAGGCGCGCCGCCTCCATGACGTCGTTGCCGATGCCGTCTCCGGGCAACCAAGCGATGCGGAACCTGGCCATCGTCGAACCTCCTCCAGGGTCATCGTCGTGCGGCGGCCAACTCGGCAGCGTGCCGCCTCACTCCCCGACCGTCCTCAACGACTCTTCGGCAGCTCTCTCGGGGCGGCGCCGTCGTAGGCGGCCGCACCCTGGTCGATCCGGCGCATCGGCTTCTCGCGCTGGCGTTCCTCCAGCACCTGCGCCATCCACCCCGCGGTCCGCGCCAGGATGAAGAAACCGTTGGCGAGGTCGGGGTGGAAGCCGAGGTCGGCGAGCAACGCGGCGATGGCGCCGTCGACGTTGAGCGGCAGCGCCTTGCCGGCCGCCGCGAGCTCGCGCACGATCGCCTCGGCGACCGCGACGTGCGGCCCCGCCACGCCGGCTTCGCCGGCGAGCTGCAGGAGTCGGCGGGAACGGGGGTCGTCGCTGTGGACGCGGTGCCCGAACCCCGGCAACCGCCGGCCGGCCGCCTTCTCCTCGGCGATCAGGGCCCGTGCGGCCGCCGCCGCGCTCTCCCCCGCCTGCACCTTCTCCGCGCCGCGCGCGAGCACGTGCATGCAGTCCTCGACCGCTCCGCCGTGGTGCCTGTTGACGGCCAGCGCTCCGGAGGCGATGCAGGCGTTGAGAGCCGCGCCGGTGGTCGCGGCGTTGCGCACCGCCAGCGTCGAGGGCGGCGTCACGCCGTGGTCGATCGACGCCACCAGCATCGCCTCCACGAGCCGCCCGACCGCGGCGCCCGGCAGCTCGCCGCGCAGCACCAGGTAGACCGCCTCCCCGAACGAGATGCGGCCCATGAGCTCGTCGAGACGGTAGCCCCGCACCCGGATCTCGTTCGGCCTGATCGAGGTGACCGCCGTCGCCCACGTGGTCTCAGCCATGCTCATCCCTCCAGGACCCTCGCCACCGCCGCCGGCAGCTCGTCGAAGGCGTCCACGACCGTCGCCCCGGCTGCCCGTAACGCCGCCACTTTCCCCGCGTGCGTGCCGCGCCCGCCCTCGACGATCGCGCCGGCGTGCGAGAAGCGCACGCCCTGGGTGGCGGTGCGGCCGCCGATGAACGCCACCACCGGCTTCGTGACCTCGCCGCTCGCCATCATCTCGGCGACGCGCTCCTCCTGCGAGCCCCCGATCTCGCCGAAGATGGCGACGCAACGGGTATCCGGGTCGGCCTCGAAGCGGCGCACGACCGCCGGCAGCGGTAGGCCCACGATCCCGTCGCCGCCGACGTGCACCAGGGTGGAGAGCCCGATCCCGGAGCGGCTCAGGTAATACCCGGTCGAGGAGGTCATCCCGCCGGACCGCGACGCAACCCCCACCTCTCCGGCCTTGAACCAGGAGCGCGCCGACTCGGCGCGGCCGCCGATCATGCCCAGCACCCCGCGGCCGACCGACAGCACGCCCAGGGTGTTGGGGCCGAGGAAGTCGACGACGGCGCGCTCGGCCGCGCGTGCGATCTCGAGCACGTCCCACACCGGGACCCGGTCGCCGACCAGGACGGTGAGGGCGATACCGGCCGCGATCGACTCCAGCGCCGCGTCCTTGACCAGCGGCGCCGGCACGAAGATCACGCTCGCGTCGATCCCGCCGCTCGCCTCGACCGCCTCGAGAACGGTGTCGTAGACCGGCGTTCCGTCGACGCTCTCGCCGCCGCGCCCAGGCGTGCAGCCGGCGACGACCTTGGTGCCGTACTCGCGCATCAACCGGGCCCGCGCGCGGCCCTCCCTCCCGGTGATCCCCTGCACCAGCACCCGCGTGCGCTCGTCCACCAGGATCGCCATCGCCTACTCCAGCCCCCGCGCCCGGCGGTACTCGTCGAGACCCGCGATCTCGAGCGCGACGTACCCGCCCCCGGCGCCCAGGGCCCGACAGTCCACCTCGCACGCGAGGCACTCGGTGCAGCGGCCCCGCGCCGCGTCCTCGCGCGTCACCTTGAGGATCGGGACGCCCTCCTCGGAGAGCGCGAGGATCTGCGGCACGCACGCCGCGACGCACGCCTTGCTCCGGCAGCGGGCGCACACCGCGTGGTCGTAGGTGACCTCGCCGGTGGGGGTCGCGAAGGTGTACGGCCGCTCGGCGGGGCCGCGGCCGCGGTGCGGGGCCTGCGGCGGCGGCGTGAACGCCGCGACGAGCGCGGCCAGCCTGGCGGCGCACGCGTCGACCGGTGTGTCCTTGCCGTAGCACTCCACCGGCACGCCGAGCGCCTTGGTGTAACCGGTGAGGATCTCGATCGCCTTCTCCTCGCCGTTGCCGCCGAGGCGCACGACCGCGGGCACCGCCAGCGGCTCTTCGAGGAACGCCTTGACGAGCCCGCGCGCCGAGTGGAACTGCTCCTGCGACGCGACGCCGGAGCCGGTGCCGAAATAGCCGTCCACGCCCGGTTGCGACAGCAGGATGCGCGCCGCCCTGTAGACCTTGGAGGCCGGCGGGTTCCCCGACGTGTCGCAGAAGTTGGCGACGGCGAAACCGTGGCGGGCGAGCGCGTCCATCCCCATCATCGAGCCGCCGCCACCGGCGCCGTGAAACGCGACCACCCGCTCGCCCCGCTCGACCGCGTCGCGCATCTGGAGGAAGTAGAACGTCCCGCGGTAGTCGTCCTTCTCGACCTCCCACGCGATGCGCTCGAGCGGCGTGGGCAGATGCCCGAGCTCGCGCGCAACGTCGATCCCGAGTTCCGGGTGGCGGAACACCGCGGCGTCGTCCACCGTGATCCTGCAGTCGAGGGCAACGGCGCGCCCGTCGAGGGTGAACACCAGGGGGTTGACCTCCGCGGCCCGCGCCTCCACCGCCCGCGCCACGGCGGCCAGCCGCACGCACGCCTCGGCGAGGTGGCGCTGCTCCTCCCCATGCACCCCGACCCGGCGCCACAGCTCGCGGGCGGCGTGTCGCGGCAGGCCCTCGACGGCGTCGAGCGGAAGCTCGGCGACGGACTCCGGGTGCTCGCGCGCGGTTTCCTCGATCCCGGAACCGCCCCGGGCGGAGACCAGCAGCACCGGACGCCGGCGGCGGTCGTCGATGATGATCCCGGCGTAGCGCTCCGAAGCAACCGCCACGCGCTCCTCCACCAGGACCTCGGCCACGGGAAACCCGCCGGCGCGCACCGCGAGGATCGCCGCGGCCGCCTCGCCGGCCGCCACGGCGGCGTCGGCGAACCGGACGAGGCCCTGGGCTTTGCGGCTGGTCGTCCAGGCCTGCGCCTTCACGACCACGCCGGTGCCGAGGCGACCGGCCGCAGCGGCGGCGTCGGCTGCGCTGCAGGCGAGCTCGCCGCGGGGAACCGCGATGCCCGCACTCCGCAACAGCTGTTTTCCCTGGAATTCGGTAAGGCGCGCCACGAGAACTCTCCGCCCCTGGGGCGCAGGCACGCTACGCGAAGCTCCCGGCACGTGTCAAGGCCGCGTCCCGAGCGAGAGAGCCTTGTCGGGCCATACTCCGGTCGAGTCCAAGGTATGATTGGCCGGACACCGGGAGGAAGCCATGGTGCGCGTGTCCTCGGATCCGGGTTCCTGCTACTTCTACTACCCGCGGCTGGTCTGCATCGTCGGCGTCCGCGACGACGCCAGGGGAACCACCAACTTCGCGCCGGTCACCTGGGCCACACCTCTTTCCTCGGATCCGCCGCTGTTCGGGATCTGCCTGTCCCCGGCCACGCACACCCACCAGCTCGTCCTCAAGACCGGCGAGTTCACGATCAACTTCCTCACCGAGGAGCACGC
>NCBR01000348.1 GCA_002279285.1 Acidobacteria bacterium 37-71-11 | reverse complement strand
ACCCGGCTCGACCCCATGGTCGTGCAGGCGTTCTTCACTGCGGTCAAGGAGGGCGACCTGGTACCCTTTGGCCAGGTGGAGGTGGCGTGACGATGCGAAGCCCACTTCGTTGCTTTTCCCGCGTGGCGGTTCTCCTCGTGCTTGCGGCGTGTGCGTCGAGCAAGCCGGCGCGCACGGACCTCCCCCCCGGGATCGACCCCAACGACCCTCTCGCCGCCACGAAGCTGATGCAGCAGGGGCAGGCGCAGGTCGCCGAGGGGAAGTTCCCCGACGGGCTGGCGAAGTTCAAGGTGGCGCTCTCGCTCCAGCCCAAGAACCCGACGATCTACAACCTGATGGGCATGGCCGAGCTGCAGGCGGGGGAGCCCGCCAAGGCCCTTGAGGCGTTCAACAACGCGTTGATCCTGGCGCCGCAGTACTCGGATGCGCGCAACAATCGCGGGGCTGCGTACGTGCAGCTCGGCCAGTACTCGATGGCCGAGGCCGACTTCCTCGCGGTGCTCGGCGATCCGACGGAAGCCAACCGGGCGGGTGTCTTCTTCAACCTCGGCTCGCTCTACTTCTCGCGGGGGAACCTGGCGGCGGCGGAGGAGAACCTGCGCCGCGCCGCGGTCCCCAACGGTCCGGTGGAGGCGTACTTCATGCTGGGGCAGGTCGAGGAGCGGCTGGGCCAGCCGGCGCGCGCGGAAACCGCGTACCGGGACGCGGCGGCGCGGGCGCCGGAACGGGCCGATATCGCCTTCGCCCTCGGCAAACTGCTCGAAGCCCAGGGGCGCAAGGACGAGGCGGCGGTGCTCTTCCGTCGCGTCATTGCGCTCACCCCCAACTCGGTCCAAGCGCGTCAGGCCCGGGCGTATCTGGAGTGACGGCGTGGCGTTCCAGTACCTTCTGAACAACCTCCTGGTCGACGTCCCGGGTGCGCAGGGCGCGATCTTCCTCGATTCCGAGGGCGAATCGGTGGAGTTCGTGTCCAGGAGCGCGACGCCGTACGAGCTCAAGCTCGAAGGTGCCTACCACGGGATCTTCCTGCGCCAGGCCGAGCGGATCACCGGGCTGATGGGTGCGGGCGGGTTGGAGCGGCTGGCGATCACGGGAACCCAGATGCAGGTGATGAGCCAGGTGCTCAAGGACGGCTACTATCTGGTCCTGGTGATGGACCCCGCCGCCCCCGCCGCCCTGGCCGGCGAGGCGCTGGCCAGGGCGAGCGCGGCGTTCAACCGAGAGATTCCGTAAAGGACGGGTCGGGCGGGTGCGGCCGCAGGGGGTGAGCGTTGGATCTGTTGCAGCGATTGCGCCGTAGCCTGGGGGCGACCCGTTCGCTCCTCGGTGAGAAGTTCACCGCCACGGGTTGGGTGGTCAGCCCCGAGACGCTGGAGGAGGCGCTGCTCGCCGCCGACGTCGGCGTCGAGGTGGCCGAGACCGTGGCCCGGAATTTCGACGACGCGCGCCGGCACGGCACGGTGGCGCCGGGCGGTGAGATGGCGTGGCTGCGCGCCGAGGTCGAAACGCTGCTGACGGTGGGCGGCGAGGTCGCGCGGCTCGGCAAGCCCAACGTCGTGCTGGTGGTCGGGGTGAACGGCAGCGGCAAGACGACGACGGCGGCCAAGTTGGCGGGGCGGGCGAAAGCGCGGGGGCGGGCCGCGATGCTGGTCGCCGCCGACACGTTCCGGGCCGCCGCAGTCGAGCAGCTCCAGAGCTGGGGCTCCCGCCTGGACGTGCCGGTGGTCGCGCAGCGCCCCGGCGCCGATCCCGGCGCCGTCGTGTTCGACGCGCTCCAGGCGGCGCTCGCCCGGGGCGTGGACGACGTGATTATCGACACGGCCGGCCGCCTGCACACC
>NCBR01000009.1 GCA_002279285.1 Acidobacteria bacterium 37-71-11 | reverse complement strand
GAGGGGCCCCGCCGCGGGACGCCCTGCTCGGTCGCACGCGCAGGCGGGTCGGAGGGCGGCGCTCGATGCGCCGCCCGAGCGACCACGGCCGCAGCCCGCGGGCAAAACAAGACAGCCTCATGCAGTGAAAGAGGAAGACCGGGCCATCCGCGAGAGCAAGCTATCGATGAAGAATCGCCGTCTTCATAACAGGTATAATTATGAGAGGCGCGTTCTTTGACAGTTATCGTTTATGAGTCGCATCCTCAGACCACCGGTTCGGGCCGCAATGTGAACGCACGGAGGAGGGATCCGACCATGAGCCGCAACACGCTGGTCATCTCGCTGCTGCTGGGAGTCGCCGCAAGCTCGGCGGCGTGCCGGAAGGCTCCGGTCGCGCCCCCCGCGTCGATGGTGGGACGGTGGGAGGGCCACGCCGAGGTCGCGGTCAACTGGTGCAAGGCGCAGGAGCTGCCGCTCTCGCTCACGATCGGCGAGGATGGCGCCGTCGCGGGCAAGGTCGGCGACGCCACGCTCAAGAACGGGCGCGTCTACCCGAACCCGGGGAGCGCGCGAGCGGGCCTCACCCTCCAGACCAAGTATGTCATCGAGGCCGCCCTCGACGGACCGCTGGTCGCTGCCGAGGGGATCAAGCGGGACGAGATCTGCATCCCGGTCGAGGTCGACAAGGACGGGAAGCTCGCCGGCGCGTTCCTGACTTCGGGAACGGAGTACGGCGGCAAGGAGACACGGGTCTTCTCCGCCGGCCTGCGGCCCCTGACGAAGGCGTCCCCGCGCTGACGCGGCGGTCTCGGCGTCCGCGGGGCGCCCGCAAGCCCTCGCCCGGGTCGGCCGTCGGCGCCGCGCACGCCGGGGCAGCGGTTGACACGACGGCGCCTGCCAGGGCAGAGTGACGGCGCAGCGGCTTCCGCCGCGCGTCGGCGCTCCCGCCGGGATGGTCGACCGGAGGCAAGGATGGGTCTCGACATGGACTTCTCGAAGCTAAAGCCCCAGGACGTTCTCGACCTCGCTATTTTCGCGGAGGAAGAGGCGTACGAGCAGTACGAGTACCTCGCGAGCGCGATGGAATCACAGGGCAACCCCGAGATCGGGGCGTTCTTCCACCGGATGGCGGGACGGGAGCAACTCCACCGCCAGCAGATCGCCGAGCGCCGCGCGGCGCTCTACCCAGACGCCCCCGCCAACCTCGCCAACCGCGCCCTGTGGGGCGTGGAGGCGCCGTACGAGGCCACGGCGGCCGCCGGGATGACCCGGGCCGACGCGTTCCGGCTGGCGATGGCGGCCGAAAAGAAGGCCGAGGCCTATTACGCCGCGGCGATGGAGCAGGCGATCCCCGCCGAGGTCACGCAGCTCTTCGAAACCCTGCGCCAGTCCGAGGTCGAGCACCAGCGCATGCTGGAACTCGAGATGGCCAAGCGCCCCTCGTAGCCCCGCGTCCAACTCGCCCGTCGCCCGTCGCCCGGCGCGGCGGCGCCAGCCGCGAGTGCCTCAGCCGGACCGCAGGTGGGCGAGGTAGGCGTCGGGATCGGCCAGCAGCCGCTGCCGCACGGCTTCGAAGGCGGCCTCGTTGACGGCGTACTTCGCCTCGATGTCGAGCGCCGGCACAGCGCGGCTCATCCACCCCTTCAACGCGCGGCGCGCGCGGCCGGGCAGAGCGTGTCCAAGCATGGGAGCGAGGCGCGCCCGCAGGTCGAGCAGACCGGTCGGTCCGCGGCTGCCCGGGAAGTCCTTCCGCCGCCACGCCGCGGCGCCCAGATGGAACACGGTGTCGCCGTAGATGCTGCCGAAGTGGGCGTGGTCCTCGCCGCGGTTGCTCCGCTCCAGGCGGAGCCACTCCAGGTCCTCGCGGTACGCCAGGAGGCCGAACCCCACGCCGGAGTCGGGGTGGTGAGGGAACCGCCGCCGGTACTTCCGATACGCGGCTGACCGTCGCTCCCCGCCGTCGAGCAGGAAGTGCGGCCGCCGCTCGCGGAGAAACTTGCCTTGCATCAGCATGAACGCCGTGAACGGCTTGTCGTCGCAGCGGGTGTCACGCACCGCCGCGGCGAACGGCCGGCGTTCCGACAGGGCTTCGGCGGTCTCCTGCGCCCACCCCGGTCGGACGGGGAACGAGTCCACGTGGAACACCGCGACGTGGGTCACACCGTCGTCCAGAGCGGCCGCGATCAGCTGCTCGAGGTACCAGGCGTGCTCCTCGCTCGTCCGCAGCGCCGTGGCGGGCAAATCGAGCGCCCTCACCTCGGGGCGCCGCCGCAACGTTGCCTGCATTCCTGCCGCGAGCCGATTGGCACTGGCGTAGATGACGTACGGCACGCCGGTGTGCCGGCGGATCGACTCCAGGTGCAGATCCAGCAGCCGCTCGTTCCCCTCGCGGACGAGGTAGACGACCGCGATCCCCAACTTCATGGCCGCGGGAGTATCCGTGAAGCCGTCCGGGCCTGCCGGAAGAGTTCGAACTCGAAGCCGGCGGCTTCGCAGGCCACGTCCTCCAGGAGGATCGGGGCGTCCCTGGCCACGGCGCGGGCCAGCGTCACCCCCTCCGCGAGACAGATCGGCAGGCCCGGGTGCTGCTCGCCGCAGTTCTCGATCAGCCCGTAGCAGGCATAGCCGCCGATGCCGTCGAGCGTCTCGCCGCACGCGAGCGGCCGCTTGGCATAGGCGTAGACGTTGGTGCGGAAGCCGTGCGACGGCTCCAGCAGCGAGCGCCCGTCCAGGAACGCCTCCGCGATCCCCGCCATCGCCTCGACGTGGCAGAGGTGGTACGGCCGGTAGAACAGGTAGAACGGCCCCGCCCCCATCTTGTAGTACGACATCATGCCCCGCTGGTAGGGATGGTCGCAGCGGCCGATCGCGAACACGCCGCCGTCCGGCTGGGCGCCCAGGACGTAGTCGACGAACGGTCCGACCCGTTGCCACTCTCCCGGTACGTCGATCAGGTCGAACACCTCGCGGACGCACCGCGCCCGGGGACCGTGCATCCCGGGCACCGGCGCCGCGAGGCCGAGGGCGTTGGCGAGCAGCGCCATCTCGATGCCGAGCTTGGTGCCGTCCGTGTAGGCCGTGCACATCTTGTAGCCGAGGTTGCGCTTGTCCGCCTCGGGAACGATCGTCGTCGGGTTGGCGTAGCGGTCGAGGAACCCCTTGATGTTCCCGGCCATCACCAGATCGAAGCCCCACAGGGCGAGGTCGTCGGCCAGGTTCTTGAGCACGCCGTGCTGGTCGCCGTCGCAGCTGGTGTAGACGACACCGTTCGCGCGCGCCAGCGCCGCGAGGTGCGGCCCGAACGCGAGGTCCACCTCGGAGTTCATCAGCACGAGGTGCTTTCCGCTCTCGACGGCTCCGATCGCAAACCGGGCGGCTGGGCCGATGCAGTTGGACGCCTCGATGAACACGTCCGCGCCCTCGCATTCGGCGAGCAGCGCGCCGTCCCTGCACACTGCCACGGTCCCGCGCTCGAACGCGTCCCTCACTTCGCGCGCGCTCTCCACGACGCGGTGCTCACACCCCATCATCGCGGCACACCCGGCTGCGCGATCCAGTTCGATGTCGGCGATGCCGACGCACCTGATCCCCGGGGTGACGCAGCACTGGTAGAAGAGGCCGCGGCCCATCGCGCCCGCGCCGACGATGACGACGGGGATCTCGCGGTCGAGCGCCTGGAGGCGCTGCAGCACGCCGCTCATCGGCGCCCGCCCCGCGTTCCCCACCCGACCTTACTCTCGACGCAGCCGTGTCGCGCGGGGTTCCGGGGCGTTCCTGCCTCCATCGTCCCTACCGGCAGAGTTCCAGCAGGCGCTTGGCGGCGGCGTCGGCCGAGCCGATCGCCGTGTTGAACAGCACGACCTTGGTTTGGGCGAACAGCCGCTCGTGCTGGGCGCGCAACAGGTCGGAGCGGGTGGCGTCCAGGCCGGCGAGGTGGGGGTTGGCGAACGGGACCGCCTTGCCGGCCGCGCCGGGGAGCTGGCCGGAGGCGAGGATGCGGGCCGCCTCGCGGGCGTCGAGCTGCTGCACCATCGGCAGCACCGGGTCGCGGGCGAGCAGCACGGCGAGGTGCGGGACGGTGCGGCGCGCGTGGCGCGCGGCGCCTCCCAGCCAGTACGGGTCGAGCATGACGCGGCCGTTCCTGGAGGCCTCGACGCACACGGCGGCGCCGCGGTCGAGCGGGCACTCGTCCCCCGGGTGGTCCACGGTGCAGCCGTCGCGCGAGACCACCATGTTCTCGAGCTTGGAGCGTTCCAGCAGCTTGCCGATCTCGGGGAGCTTGCCGACCCACTTTGCCTTCAGGTAGAGCTTGCGCTCGATCAGGTCAGCCACCGGCTCGGACGCGCCGAGGCGCACCAGGACCGCGTCGCTCGACACGAGGCGAACCCCGTCCTCACGCAGCGCGGCGGCGAGCAACCCGGTGCGTCCCGAGCCGGGGCCGCCCCAGACCAGCGCCCCGTGGCCGCCGACGTCGAGGGCCGCGCAATGGGCGAGCAGAGCACCCGAGGTGCGCGCGGCCGCCTCTGAGGCGAGCTGTAGCGCGAGCGTCCGCACCTGGCCGTAGAACGCCGTGTTGAACGCGAACCCCGTCGCGGTCTCGAGGCTCACGAGGCCCGCGGCCTCGCGGCCGGGGATGTCCTTGACGGCGTAGATCACCGCATGCGGCTCGAGGTCGCCCTCGAGCGCGGCGGGATAGAAGTTTTCCTGGTAGAAGTCGGCGAGGTGCGGCGAGTTCGTGCGCAGCTGCACCACGATCCCCGCGATCGCCGCGTTCCACTCGAAGTAGGCGTCCGGCGCGAGGTGCGAGGACGCCTCATCGAGCAGCGCGTTGCGGCTCTCGAGACCCACCACCGGCCGCGTCTCGGCGTACGCCGCCACCTTCGTCATGATGTTGTTGAGCGCCCGCGGGCGCAAGCGGCGCGGCGCCTCCAGGCGGGCGAGCGCCTCGCGGATGCGGCGGCACCCCTCCTCGATGCGGTCCATCGCGGTGGCGAACGAGATCCGTACGTGGGCGGGCGTGCCGAACGCCTCGCCCGGGACCACCGCCACATGGGCTTCTTTCAAGAGGTAGTAGGCCAGCCCGTAACTGTTGCGGATCGGGGCGCCGCCGAACTCGCGGTCGAGGTAGTGCGTCACGTTCGGCAGCACGTAGAACGCGCCCGAGGGAGAGGCGCACGAGACCTCCGGCAGCGCGCGCAGCCGGTAGACGATCGCGTTGCGGCGGCGCTCGAACTCCTGCCGCATGCGCTCGACGTCCATGTCGCACTCGGCCAGTGCGGTGACTGCCGCCTTCTGCACGAACGAGGTCGCGTTCGAGGTGTTGTGCGACTGGATCTTGGAGCAGGCGGCGACGATCTCGCGCGGCCCCGCGGCGTAGCCCAGCCGCCAGCCGGTCATCGAGAACGCCTTCGAGAAGCCGTTGATCACGACCGTGAGCTTCTTGATCTTGTCGTTGAGGGACGCGATCGAGACGAAGCGCTGCCCGTCGTAGGTGAGCTTCTCGTAGATCTCGTCCGAGATCACCCAGATCTGCTCGCGCACGCACACCTCGGCGATCGCCTCGAGCTGCTCGCGGGTGTAGGTCGCGCCGGAAGGGTTGCACGGGTAGTTGAGGATGATCGCCTTGGTGTTGGGCGTGATGGCCGCGGCAAGGTCGCGCGCCTGGAGGCGGAAGCCGTCCTCCTCGCGGGTCGGGACGATCACGGGGTTGGCCTTGGCGAGCTTGACCTGGTCCGGGTAGGAGACCCAGTACGGCGCCGGGATCAGGATGTCGTCGCCCTCGTCGTAGAGCGCCATCGCGACGTTGAACAGCGAGTTCTTCGCCCCGGCCGAGACGATGATCTCGTCGGGCGAGTAGGCGAGGCCGTTGTCGCGCTCGAGCTTGCCGCAGATCGCCTTCTTGAGGTCGGGAATGCCATCGTTCGCCGTGTACTTGGTGAAGTTCGCGTCGAGCGCGGCCTTGGCGGCGCGCTTCACGACCTCGGGCGTCGGGAAGTCCGGCTCGCCGACCGAGAAGTCGACGACGTCGATCCCCTGCCCCCGCATCTGGGTGGCGCGGGCGTTGATGCGCAGCGTCGGCGACAGCGCGATGCGGTTGGCGCGTTCTGAGAGCATGGCGGTCGTCTCACCCGCGACGGCCGCCCGCCGTCGCACCGGTCCTGCACGGGAGGGGACGAGCCCCTCCCCTGCTCATTTGCCGTCCCCTTCTCGCCGCGCTCGCGCGGGTTGTCGTACCTACACCGCACGGGAAGGGGCAAGCCCCGCCCCTACGCATCCTTCTTCTCCCCGCGCTTGAGGACGTCGGCGAGCTTGATGCCGGTGAGCGACTCCACCACCGCGGGGAGCTGCGCCAGTACGCTGCCCACCTGCCCGGTCAGCTTGGAGGCGCCGCTCGCGTCGCCCACCATGATGATCTTGTCCACCTTGGCGAGCGGCTCGGAGACGGCCCTCGCGAGCTCGGGCAGCTGCTGGATCACCATCTCGGCGAGTCCGGCGTCGGTGTACTGCTTCCAGGCCTCGGCCTTGCGCTGCATCGCGTCGGCCTCGGCCTTGCCCTTGGCCGTGATCGCCTCCGCCTCGGCCGCCCCGGACAACCGGATGCCGGCCGCCCGTCCCTTCGCCTCGAGTTCTTTTTGATACGCGTCGGTCTCCGCCTCGAGCTTGGCCTGGTAGTGCATCGCCTCGGCCGGCCGTTTGATCGTCGCCTCCAGTTCCTTTTCGCGGCGGACAATCTCCTGCTCCTCGACCTTGCCCGCGAGTTCCTTCTCGGTGAGGCGCACCGCGTACTCCTGCCGCTTGAGCGCCTCGGAGAGCTTGGCCCGCTCGAGGTCGTACGCCACGTCGGCGGCGGCGCGCTTGGTGTTGACGGAAGACTGGAAGTCCGCGCGCTGCATCTCGAAGTCGCGCGTCGCCTTGGCGAGCTCGGCCTCGGCCTGCAGGCGCGCGATATCTCCCTGCTTGCGGTACTCGGACGCCTGGATCGCGGCGTCGCGCTCGGTCTCGGCCTGGGCGAGGGCGGCGTCGCGCTTGACCTCCGCGATGCGGCGCGCGCCCAGCGACGCCAGGTAGCCCTGCGCGTCGGAGATGTCCTTGAGCGCGAACGAGAGCAGTTCGAGGCCGAGGCGCTCGAAGTCCTCGCCGGCCGCCTGCCGCACGCGGGCGGCGAACGTGTCGCGCTCGGTGTAGATCTCCTCCACGGACATCGTCCCGAGCGCCGCGCGCATGTGCCCCTCGAGCACCTCCTGCGCCACCGAGGTGATGCCAGAGGCACCCTTCGAGAGGAAGTTCTCCACCGCGCGGGGTAGGAGCGTCGCGTCGCTGGCGGCCTTGACCTGGCCGAACGCCTCGGCCGCGATCATCACCCCCTGGGCCGTGAGCGCCTCGGGGCAGCGCACCGAGATCGAGAACACCTCGAGCGGCAGGGTGTCCACCGTCTCCACGAACGGCATCACGAACGTGCCGCCGCCGACCTGCAGGCGGTAGCCGACCGTCCGCTGCGTGCCATCGCGCTCGGTCACCGTCGAGGTCCGCCCCGAGATGACCAGCACCTGGTTCGGGCCGACCTTGCGGTAGTTGAACGCCCACAAGCCGAAGAAGAGCAGTAGGACGACGACGACGACGGCGCCGATGATCCACGGGAGCAACGCCATAGCTTCCTCCTCCGCCCGGTCGGGCGGATGCCGTCACCTTACGACAAGTTCCGGGTCGGTACAAGGGCGGCGCGGCCGTCCCGGAGACCGGCTCAGCCGGCCGAGTTGGTCCCGAGACAGGCGTCCACCTCCGCATCGAGGTCGAGAGTCGCACCGCGGGCCAGCAGCGGATCGACGTCGAGGTCGGGCCGGTCGCGACGGATCGCGGCGAGAACACGCTCCGACTCAATGCGGTGGTCCTGCCGATTCCCCGGGTGGGATCGGACGAGGCCGAGCAGCGCGAGCGCCCGCTCGCAGTCGCCCTCGGCGTGCGCCACGTCCGCAAGCGCAATGAGGGGCTCCAGGACGACGTTGAACGAGCAGGTGGAACGGTACTCACGAAAGGCTTCGCGAACCTCCGCGCGAGCCCCCGCGAGGTCGCGAGTCGCGGCCGCAGCCAGCGCCAGATTACCGTGCAGGAGGCCACAGGTGTAGGAGCTGCCAATGGCCTGGTTGATTTCGAGCGATCTGTAGTAGAAGCGGCGCGCGTCCTCGAAATGGCGTTGCTTCCTCGCGACTTCGCCGAGGAGCATGAGGTTGCGGCCGGCGCCGAAACGGTCACCGTGCTCCTCGCAGATCGCCAAGCCCTGGCGGTAGAACTCCGACGCGACTTCGAGCTGGTCCCCGTCCTCGGCCACGAACCCACGACCCTGCAGTGCGACCGCCGCGGCAGCACGGTCGGCTGTCGCGTGCGCAAGATCGAGCGCCTCGCCGAACAGTCGCTCGGCCTCATTGAGGGCACCATCGAAGTAGGCGACGAATCCGAGCTGGTTCGTGGCGTAGGTCATGGCTGGTTGGTTCCCCAGCTCGCGCGCCGTCGTGAGGCTCTCCTGGAAGAGTGCCCGCGCCTGGGCGTGTCGGCCCTGGTCCAGAACGACCCGCCCCAGCCGGCCGAGAGCCTCGGCGAGGACCTGCTCGGCGCCGCAGCGACGGGCCAACTCGACCGCCACGGTGAGGTGCTTGTGAGCCTCGGCGAACCGGCCTTGCAACAGCGCGGCGTCACCAAGATGGAAGTGCGCCGCCGCACGCTCGGCTCCGTCCCGGTCGCAATCGAGGCCGGTGAGGCCTTGTTCGAGGTCCGCGATCGCCGCGTCGTACATGCCGAGCCGGTTGCGTAGGGCCGCGCGCACCACGAGAGTGCGGGCGAGCAGGCCTTCCGCGACGCTGCCGGCTTCGACGGCTCGCCCGGGGATGGTCAGCGCGTCAACCGCTTGGCCGAGAAGTCGCTCGCCCTCCCGGTACCAGCCCAGAGTGTCGTGCAGCGCCGTAAGGGTTGGCAGGCACTTGCGGATAAGCGCCGCGTCTCCATGCGCCAGCGCCCACTGCCAGGCGGCCCTGAGGTTGTCGATGTCGGCCGCAACGGCCTCGATGGCGTCGTGGTCGCCGCACCGGCAGATCGCCTCCTCGCGGTCGCCCAGCAGGCCGGCGAAGAACTCCGCGTGGAGCGCCAGCACCTTCGCTCGCTCCGCCGGCTTCGCTGCGAGCCGCTGGCCGGCGAAGAAGCGCAGCACCTCGTGCAGGAAGTACCGTCCGGAACCCGCCTCGAGCCGGAGGAACGATCGGTCGACGAGGGCACGGAGCATGGAAGGGTCGGCCGCGGCGACCGTAAGCGCTGCCTCCCTGGAGATCCCGCCGGTAAGCGCGCTCAAGGCGCGCAACCCGCGCTGCTCGTCGGCGGAGAGGCGCGCGTACGAGCGCTCGAATACGGCGCGCAACCGCTTGTCCTCGGCGCTCGCCAGGAGCTCCCCGCTATGCGCTAGACCGCGGGCGATCTCCGCCACCGGCAGGCTCCGCACCCACCCCGCGGCAAGCTCGATCGCCAGGGGCGAGCCGCCGACCGCCCGGCAGATTCCCTCGATGCAGGCGTGATCCTCGTCGTCGGCCTCGAATCCGAACCGCACGCGGCGCGCCGTCTCGACGAACAGCCGCGTTGCCGCGCCCGTGCGACCCCCGCTGGCGCCGGCCGGCATCGGCAGGCCTCTCACCTCGAACACCCACTCGCCGTCGAGCCGCGGACGCTCCCGTGTGGTGAGCAGGAGCTTCACCTCGGGCGCCACCGCCATCAGCGCGCTCGCGACCCCGGTTTCGCGGAGGACGTGCTCGAAGCCGTCGATGAGGAGCAGGACGCGTCGCGGCCGTAGGTGCGCGAACAGCGACGACGCGATCTCGCCGTCCGCCCCGTCGCGCACGGCATGCAGGCCGGCCGCCGCGGCGATCGCCGGCAGGAGCGTGTTCTCCCCCGGCGCCTCCTGGGCCGGCACGAACCACACCCCGTCCGGGAAAGCGGCGGCGGCGCTCTCGCCGCCGAGCACCAAGCGGTGCGCCACCCGTAGTGCGAGCCGTGTCTTGCCGATCCCGCCGGGACCGAGGAGGCAGAGCACACGGCACTCGGGATTGGCGAGCAGGCGGCCGATCGCCTCCAGCTCCTCCTCCCGGCCCACGAACGGCGTCGAGGGGACGGGGAGGTTGTGCCTGAGCAACGGCAACTGCGGGGCAGGCGCCTCGGCGGCCCAGGGCAGGTTGCGGATCCGCTCGGCGAGCCTGACCGTCTCCGCTGTAGGCGCCGTCTGCAGTTGCTCCGCCAACACCTGGCGGCAGGTCTCGAACTGGGCGAGGGCGGCCGCCGGCTCGCCGAGGAGGGCGAGGAGCTCCATCACGGCTCGGTGTGCCTCCTCACGCCAGGGGTCGAGGGCGACCAGGCGGCGCGCATGGGCGAGCGCCGCACCCGCGTCGCCACGCCGGCGGTGGATCTGTACCAGCCGCCTCAGCACCTCGCACGCCTGCGCTCGCAGGCGCTCGCGCTGGACCACGAGCCACGACTCGAACTCCTCAGCGTCTGAGAGGAGGACGCCGTCCAGCAGGTCACCACGGTAGAGCTCGGCCGCGGCCTCCAGGTCATGGAGGAGGTCGTCCTCCTTCGCGCCCGCCTCCCGGCCGGCGGCCATCAACGCCGTGGCATCGACCCGCACCCGATCGCCGGGCACGAACGCGACCTGGGTCCGCGAGCTGGCGATCGCCTCGGGCGCCAAGACGGCCAGCGCCCGCCGCACGTCCCACAACGCGTGGCGCAGGTTGCGCGCCGCGCGCGTCTCGGCGGTCTCCGGCCACAGCAGGCCCGCCACCTTGGTGCGCGCGTGCGAGCCGGGCTCGAGCGCGAGAAATGCGAGAAGCGCTTCGCTCTTGACGGATTCGAGCCGCACCGAGGCGCCACCCGCGAGCAGGGAGAACCCCCCGAGCAGGTGGACCCGCACCGCTGGCGCTTCCTCGACCGGCATGACGAGCCCCCTTTGTGCGAACCCTCTCAGCCATGGTACCCGCCTGGTCGGCCGGTTCTCAACGGTGCCTCAACGGAAGCCGATCACGCTGCCGGGCAATGAACGAGCTGACCACCGGCGCCGCCAACTCTCCGGAGACAACTCTGATCCTTCGCCTGTGGCGCGAGGGCGAGGGCAGTGCGGCCGTTTGGCGGTGCAGCGTCGAGGACCCCTCGAGCAAACAGAGACGTGGGTTCGCGACACTCACCGAACTCTTGCTATTCCTGCAGTTGCTCACCGAATCTTCGGACTTGCGGCGGGCTTTCGACGCAGGCGCCGACGAGCGCAAATCCCTCGAACCCTGCGACAGCACACCTTGAGATGGAGGCGACGATGCGACGGATCTCGATTTTCCGGCTGGCGTTCGCGGTGACCGCACTGCTCACCTTCGCGGTTGCTGGGTACGCCCTCGATGCGCCGCCGACGTGCCACGACGCACTCGGATGGGGCACCTGGGCGACCGGTCGGATCACTCCGAAGGTCGTCAATCAGGGCGACGTTGCCACCATCACCGCCACCATCGTCGGCGGCCCGCCGGCGGGGATGGGGTGCGCGTACGCGCAGTGGGCGCTCGTCGGCACGAGCAGCGTGTCCGTGTACGTCCCCGCTTGTTTCGAACTGGTGGACTACGAGCCCAAAGCCGACGCGAACCACCTCGTTCTCGTGGACGGAGCCGGGGTCCATTGGAGCGCGATCTGGTCGGCCCCTCCGGAGTCGACCGTCAACGACCACTGCTTCTGCCGGAGCTATGGCGGTGGTCAGTGGAGCGAAGGGACGACCTGCCCGGCCAACCTCTCGGCCGGCGCCTGGGGGCCCGGCGCGGTGTTCACGGTGAAGGTCAGGGCCACCTGCGCCGGTTCCGAGGACCGCTGGCGCAAGGCGTCGACGATGTACCTGTCGGGCTGGTGGGGCATCGGCTGGGGCAACGACGCCGAGGACTACTACAAGATCGGCGGAGGCGAGTGGGTGAGCCTCACCGCCGACCGCATGTCCGCGCCTGCCGACGGCACCCCAGTGGCGCTCTCGGCCCGCGTCTACGAGAAGAACTCGGGTGTCGGCATGCCGCGCGAGACGGTCGGCTTCTCGAGCATGTTCGGCATTCTCAACCCGGCCTCGGCCGTCACCGACGACAGCGGCATCGCCAGCGCCACCCTCGCCTCGCCGGGCAACGTGACCGGCGCGGATGTCGTGATGGCCAAGATCTCGAGCGCGCAAGACCAGATCACGGTGCAGTTCACGCACGTGGACAACCCGCCGGTCAACGCCGACAGCCAGCTCGGCAAGGCGCTCGCCCTGCAGCTCGTCGGCGAGCCGGTCCACGCCGGCCTCGGCAACTATATCTACTCGAAGAGGCTGTTCGACCTGCCGGGGAAGCGCCTGCCGCTCGGATTCGAGGTCAACTACAACTCGCTCGACACGGCGTACGGCGGCCCCCTCGGCCCGGGCTGGACGCACACCTTCAACGCCGCCCTGACGCCGGCGGTGCCGCCGTCCACCGACGTGGCCATCAAGTGGGGCGACGGACACGTAGATCGCTTCCGCGACAACGGCTCGGGCGGCTTCACCCCCTTCGGCTCCAACACCCCGGTCAAGCTCACGATGCCGGACCCCGGCCAATACGTGGCGACGCTGCAGAACCAGAACCTGTACCGGTTCGACTCGGGCGGCCGCCTGCTGGGGATCGAGGATCTCAACGGCAACCGGATCGCGCTCACGTACTCGACCACCGAGCCAGGCCAGATCGACCACATCACGGACACGGCCGGGAGGCAGGTCTTCTTCACCTACGATGGGCTGGGGCACATCGCGGCGATCACCTCGCCGCTGCGGGCCGGCAACACCGTCGCGTTCCAGTACGACACCTTCGGCAACCTCACCGGCATCACCGACCCCCGCGGCAAGGTGTGGGGGTTCACCTACGACGGCGCGCACCGCATCGTCACCCACGTGGACGCCAAGGGTGTCACCGTCGTCACGAACGCCTACGACGCCGCCGGCCGCGTGGCGCACCAGACCGACGGGGCCGGCAACCTGACGACCTACGCCTACTCCGTCGACGCAGCGGGCACGACGACGACGATCACGCCGCCGTCCGGCCACGCGGTCACCCACGTCTATGACCCCGCGTACAACCTGGTCAGGGTGGTCGACGGCGAGGGCCACGTGGCAACGTTCGGTGCGGACGCCAACGGGCGGATCACCGGGGCGGTCGACAAGAACGGCCTTGCGACCGGCTCGCTCTACGACGCCGCCGGGAACCCGGTCGTGGTGCAGGACCGCAACGGCGCCCAGTCGCAATTCACCTTCGACGCGACGAATGCGCCGACGTCGATCAGGGGGCCCCTCGGGTACACGACCGATTCGTTCGCGTACGACGCGAAGGGCAACCTGACCACGATCACCAACGCGGAGGGCCGCGCCTCGTCCATCACCGTGGACGCCAGCGGCCTGCCCACGACGGTCACGAACCTCAACGGCGGCGAGTGGCGTTGCGCCTACGACGCCAGCGGCCTGCCGCAGACGGTCACCGATCCGACCGGCGTCAAGGTGATCCTCGCCCATGACGCCGCCGGGCGGACCACGCAGGTCACCCTTCCGCTCGCAGGGGCGACGCTCCAGTCGACGCACGACGAGCTCGGCAACCTGCTCACCCAGACCGACCCGCTCGGCAACCTCACGACGTTCACGTACGACGACAACGGCAACCTGGCGACACAGACCTTCGTGCCCACCGGCGCCACCACGACGTTCGAGTACGACTGGGCCGGGCGGCCAGTCAAGGTCACCGGCCCGCTGGGCGGCGTCACCATCTACGCCTACGATGCGGACGGCAACCTCGTCTCCGCAACCGACCCGGACGGCGTGACGGTCACCCGTCAGTACGACCGGGCCAACCGGATGACGGGCGTCACCGACACGCTCGGGCACCGCGTCTCCTACGGCTACGACGCCAACGGCAACGTCACCACGGTTCAAAACGAGCTCGGCGACAGTTGGACGACGGCGTACGACGCCGAGGGTCGGGCCGTGCAGAGCAGCGACCCGCTCGGTCATCGGCGCACGACAAGCTATGACGCCGCGGGCCGGGCCATCGCCGTGACCGACCCGCTCGGCAACACGCAGACGTTCCAGTACTCGAAGGCCGACCGCCTCATCGGCACGACGTTGCCCGATCAGGGGGCGATCACGTACATCAACAACAGCAACGGACAGCCGATCTACGTCGCCGACCCGCTCGGCCACTTCTGGATGCTCGAGTACGACGCCGCCGGCCGCGTCACGTCCCGCCGCGACCCGAACGGCAAGTCCGAGACCTACGCCTACGACGCGATGGGACGTCTGAAGACCAGGACGCAGCGGGACGGCTCGGTCATCTCGTACGCCTACGACAACGCCAGCCGGTTGACCACGGTCGCGATGCCGGGCCAGTCGATCACCTACGCCTACGACACCGCCGGCAACCTGACCGGAATCACCGACCCTTCGGGCTCGACGACGATGACCTACGACAAGCTCGGCCGGTGCCTGTCCCGCACCGACCCCTCCGGCGCGATCGTCGCCTTCACCTACTCCGCCGCCGGGCGGCTGAAGACGATGACCTACCCGGGCGGCAACGTCGTAACCTACGCCTACGACGCGGCGGGCCGGCTCGCGACGGTCACCGACTGGCGGGGGAACCAGACCGCCTTCCAGTACGACGGCGCCAACCGGGTGGCGCAGGCCACACTCCCCAACGGCACCGTGACGCGTTACACCTACGACGCGGCAGGGCGCACGGTCGCCCGCGTCCACCAGACCTCCGGCGGCACCGTCCTGGCGGGCTACACCTGCGTCTACGACACCGCAGGGCACGTGACCTCGGTCCAGCGCACCGAACCCGCGACGCCCGCACTTCTCGACTCCACCGCGGCGTATGCCTACGATCCCATCAACCGCGTGCTCACCGCGACGGTCGACGGTGCCGCAACCTCCTACGCGTTCGACCTCAGAGGCAACCTCACCTCCAAGGTCTCCGGCGCCGCGACCACGACGTACGCGTACGACAGCCTCAACCGGCTCGCGACCGTGTCCGACGGGACCAACACCACCACGTACGCGTACGACGGCGCCGGCAGCCGCGTCGCGAAGACGTTCAACGGTTCGACCACCCGGTACGTCCGGGAGGGCGGGACGATTTACTGCACCCTCGACGGCGCCGGCGGCGTGCAGAGCTACAACATCTACGGCGGATCGCTGTTGTACACCCTCGACCCCTCGGGAGCGGTCACCGTCTACCACGGCGACGAGCGCGGCAGCGTCGTGGCGATCACCGACGCGGCCGGCGGCGTGGTGCAGTCGTACTCCTACGACGCCTACGGCAAGGTCCTCTCGGCCGCCGGCGGTCTCGCCAACCCGTTCCAGTACGTCGGCGCCTACGGCGTGCTGGCCGACGAGGACGGCCTCTACCACATGCGGGCGCGGTACTACGACCCGGACGCGCGCCGGTTCGTGACCGAGGATCCGCTCGGCCTGGCCGCTGGCCTCAACCTGTACGCCTATGCCGGCGGCGACCCGGTCAACCGCATCGACCCGGGTGGCCAGGATTGGGAGTTGCTCCCCTACATCGAGTTCCCCGTGCTGGGACCGGGTTCCGATGCCGCGATCAAGGATGCCCAGGCCTACGTCCAGTGGGCGATCGGCAGGGGCCAGACCGACGAGCAGCGCATCGCCATGAACGCCTACAGTGTGTACTTCCAGAACTTCAAGCCGCCGCAAACGCCGCCTTCGATCCTCAACGCCGCACCGTCGCTACCGCCGGGGGAGGAAAAGTTGAACCCGATCTTCGGTGCGGTGGATCCGCTGGCGCCGTGGGGCAAGACCCGCAACTGGGACACGGCGACCAACGCCAACCTCCAGTGGGTCGGCCCGGGCGGCGTGCCGCAGCAGGCCCAGGCGGCATCCCCGGGCCTCGTTCAGCGCACGCTGGGCAACTGGCGCACTTGGGTGGGCGGGACCGCGGCACGCATCGCATACCAGAAGGTGGTGGCGCGCGCGGCGATCTCGTACGGCGTCAAGATGCTCGGCACCGACGTCGCCACGCTCGCCGTCGGCGACATCGCGGCACCCGTCGTGATCTCCGCCGGCGTCGGTTGGTTCGCCGGCCGCGGCATCGGCGAGGCCAGGATCGCCTACGACCCGACGACCGGGCAGTACGTCCCCGTCGACCAGGGGCTGCAGGAGATGATGGTGCCCCTATTCGCGCACTCGTTCCCGACCGTGGAGCCGACACAGACGACCGGCAAGGCGTGGTTCGACCACATCAGGCAGCACACGGAATACCTCGACGGGTTGCTCAACAAGAAAGCCAGCTGGTAGGCGAGGCGCGCGATGAACGATCCCCTGCCTGTCCCCGATCCCCGGATCACCCAGCCTGGCGAGGAGCGCACCATGATGACTCTCACCGTCCGTCGGTTCACTCGCTCTGTCGGCCTCGTCGCCTCGGCCTGTCTGCTCGCCGGTGCAACCGCATTTGCAGCCGACACCGTGACGTACTCCTACGACGCGAACGGCCGCCTGCTCAAGGCCGATTACGGCGGCGGCAAGGTGGCAACCTACGTTTACGACAAGGCGGGCAACATCCTCACCGCCGTGTCGCAAAGTCCCGACAACACGCTGCGCGTCGCCGTCTCGCCCGTTGGCGACGGCGCCGTCGCCGGACCCGACATCGCCTGCCCCGGCACCTGCGTGCATGCGTTCCCGGCCAGCCAAACGGTGACGCTGACGGGGACGCCGGTCGCCGGGTTCAAGCTCCTCGCGTGGGCGGGCGACCTCAACTCAGCGCTCAACCCGTTCACGTTCACCCTGGACGCCGACCGCAGCCTCACCGCGTACTTCGGCGCCGCCTCGGGCTCCACCGACTCCGACGGCGTCTCCGACACGGGGGAGATGGGTCCCAGCGGTTCCGACCCGGCCTACGACGGGAACGCCGACGGCATCCCCGACTACCAGCAGAGCAACGTGGCCTCGTTCCCGTCGGCGGCGGGCGGAGGGTACGCTACGCTTGCGGTGCCCAGCGGCCAAGCCCTGGCCAACGTCGCCGCGGTTGCCAACCCGCACCCCGCCGACGCGCCGGGGATGAAGTTCCCGTATGGCTTCTTCGCCTTCACCGTTACCGGCGTCGGTGCGTCCGACGTGGTGGCGACGCTCTACCTTCCCAAGAACGCGGCGATCATCGACTACTACAAGTACGGCCCCACGCCGGACAACGCGGAACCGCACTGGTACGAGTTCAAGCTCGACGGCACGACCGGCGCCGAGATCGTCCAGGGCGCCGCCGACACGCGCATCCTCTTGCACCTCGTGGACGCGCAGCGCGGCGACGACGTGCTCACCGTGGACGGCCAGATCGTCGATGCCGGGGGGCCGGCCGCCCTGGCCTCGCCCACGCTCAGCGCTTCCACGGCCACCCTCGATTTCGGCACCGTGGCCAGCGGCGGCAACGCAAGCCGGGATCTCACGATCACCAACACCGGCGATGCCAACTTGACGATCGGCACGGTCGGCGCCGGCAACCCGCTGGCGGCGCCGTTCAGCATCGAGGGCGACACCTGCTCCGGCGCCACTCTCGAGCCGCAGCCGACGGGGGCGACGTGCACGATCACGGTCAAGTTCGCTCCCACGGCAATCGGGACGTTCAGCGACAGCTTCTCCATCCCGTCGAACGATTCGACCACCAACCCGCTCACCGTTTCCGCGCGGGGCGCCGGCGTTGCGGCCGAGGCGATCCCGATGCTCGACTGGAGGAGCTTGGTGTTGTTGGCGATGGCGCTACTCGTCCTTGGCGCCGGCGTCCTTCGCCGCTCGCTGTAGCACCGCCGAACTCGATCCCGACGCGGCGGGCGCTCGGCCCGCCGCGTCGGGACAGTCAGGGGTGTTCGAGCACCGCCAGGATCGCGTCTCGCTGCGGCGCGCGATCGAGGGCGCCGCTCGGGCCGCGGCTGAGCCGTGCCTCAGGCCCGTTCGGGCGCCGGAAGCTGCCACGGCCCCGGGTATACTGCGCGACTGTGAACGGAGATGGCACCCTTGAGTTGTGGCTCGTCCGCCACGGCGAGACCGCCTGCAGCCGCGACGGCGTGCTCGCTGGCTGGACCGACGTGCCGCTGACCGCCAACGGCGTCGCGCAGGCTGAGGCCGTGCGCCCGCTCCTCGCCGGCGAGCGTTTCGACGGCGCGTGGTGCTCGGACCTGCAGCGGGCCGTGGCCACCGCCCGCCTTGCGTGGGGCGAGGCGGTCGCCGACCCGCGCCTGCGCGAAATCAACTTCGGGGAGTTCGAGGGTCGGGCGTGGGCCACGCTCGACCCCGCCGTCAGGACCGAGATCGCGGATTTCTCCGGCTTTCACCCCATCGCTGGCGAGACCTTCGAGCAGGCGTTCGAACGCGTCGACGGCTTTCTCGTCGCGCTGCCCCCAGGCCGGCACCTCCTCTTCACGCACGGCGGGGTGATTCGTCTCTTGACGCGTGCCGCCGGCCAGGACGGGTTCGTGCCCACCGGCACGGTGGTCGGGCTCGACTGGACCCGGCGCGCCGTCCTGTTCAAGCGCGAGTGCGCGGTCCCGTCGCGGCAGGCGTTCGCAGAGTAGGACGCGCGGCCGGAACGCGGCGCGTCCGCACGCGTCGCGGGGCCGGTGATGCCGGCGGAGACTCGGGACCGCGCCTTTGTGCGAGGTTCTCAGCTCTGGCGCGGGTGGCGGCCGAACAGGCCGCCGAGCAGCCGCCGGAAGAAGCCGGGCCGCTCGGTCGGGACGCCGTCGCCTTGCGCCACGGGCAGCGCCAGCCAGCCGCCGTGGAGGCGGCAGGTGGCACGCGGCGCCCGTCCGGCTAGGAAGAGCTCCTCCACGACCTCGGGGCACCGGGTGGTGGCGAGCTCGCCCGACGCCGGATCGACGAGCGCCCGTACCAGGCCGTCGGGCTCGACGAACGGCGGGAACCCGCCCGGCGGCCGGACGGCGCGCGTGAACTGCGACCACACCGGGAGCGCCGCGCGCGCACCGGACAGGCCCGCCGGGGCATCGTCGTCGCGCCCCACCCAGACGACGGTGACGCGGTCGGGCGAGTACCCCGCGAACCACGCGTCGCGCCCCCCGTTCGTGGTGCCGGTCTTGCCGGCCAGGGGGTCAGAGACGCCGAGGGCGCGCGCGGCCTGGCCCGTGCCGCGGTCGAGCACGCCGCGCAGCACGTCGGTGACGAGGAACGCGACCGGCGCCGGCAGCGCCCGCACCGGCTGCGGCAGCGCCGCGATTGGGAGCCTGCCGTCGGCGCCGATCGCCCCCGCCAGGAGGTGCACCGGCGGGCGGGCGCCGTCCGCCGCCAGGGTCGCGTAGACGGTCGCCAGCTCCCACGGGGTCAGCGAGCAGGCGCCGAGCGAAAGCGACGGCACCGGCTCGAGCGCGGAGGTGACGCCCATCGCCCGCGCCGTGGCGATGACCGCGTCGAGGCCGGTAGCGAGGCCGAGCCGCGCGGCGGGCAGGTTCCGGCTGGTCTCCAGCGCGGCCCGGGCGGGCAGCGGCCCGCGGAACTCGCCGTCGTCGTCGTGCGGCTGCCACACGGTCCCGCCGGCGGCGACGGCGAGCGGCTCGTCGTCCAGGATGCTCGCGGGGGCGGCGACGCCGAGCGCGAACGCGGTCGCATAGACGATCGGCTTAAACGCGCTCCCGGCCTGGCGGTGCGCGTCGGCGACCCGGTCGAACTGGCTGGCCGTCCAGTCGCGGCCCCCGACGTACGCGATCACCGCGCCGTCCCTCGGGTCGAGCGAGACCAGCGCCGCCTCGAGCGGCGTGGCCCGCGGCGACCGGCGCTCCACCGCGGCGAGCCCGCCGCGCACGGC
>NCBR01000147.1 GCA_002279285.1 Acidobacteria bacterium 37-71-11 | reverse complement strand
CGCGGCTCGCGGCGCACCAGACCGGCAACAACAGCGGCGTGATCCACTCCGGGCTCTACTACAAGCCGGGCTCGCTCAAGGCGCGCAACTGCACCGCCGGACGCGAGGCGCTGCTGCGCTTCTGCTCCGAGCGCGGGATCCCGACCGAGCGCTGCGGCAAGGTGGTCGTGGCGACCCGGGCCGAGCAGCTCCCCGCTCTCGAGGAGCTGCGGCGGCGGGGCGCGGCCAACGGCCTCGCCGGGCTGCGCGGGCTCGGCCCCGAGGAGATCCGGGAGCTCGAGCCGCACGCAGCCGGGGTCGCCGGCCTGTTCGTGCCGCAGACGGGGATCGTCGACTACGTCCGGGTCACCGAGGCGTACGCCGAAGAGGTCAGGCGTGGGGGAGGCGAGGTGATGCTGGGGGCGTCGGTGCGCAAGGTCGCGCGCGACGGCGACGGCATGGTGCTGGAAACCGGCAAGGGCGAGGTGCGGTGCCGCTTCCTGGTCAACTGCGCGGGCCTGCACAGCGACCGGGTCGCGCGCCTGGCCGGGGTCGAGCCCGGCGTCCTCATCGTGCCGTTCCGCGGCGAATACTACCGGTTGGCCCGGGGCCGGGACGGTCTCGTCAGGAACCTGATCTACCCGGTCCCCGACCCGGAGTTCCCGTTCCTCGGCGTCCACTTCACGAGGATGGTCGGGGGCGGCGTGGAGGCAGGGCCGAACGCGGTCTTGGCGCTCAAACGCGAGGGTTACACGCGTTTGAGCTTCTCGCTGCGCGACGCGGCGGCGACGTTCGCCTACCCGGGTTTCTGGCGCATGGCGCGGAGCTACTGGAGGATGGGCCTCGGCGAGTACCGGAGGTCGTTCGACAAGCGCGCCTTCGTGCGTGCGCTTCAGGAACTCGTCCCCGAGGTCGGGGCGGCCGACCTCACGCCCGGGGGCGCCGGGGTGCGAGCGCAGGCGCTCGACCGGTCGGGCCGGCTGCTCGACGACTTCAGGATTGTGGAGGGCGAGCGGCAGGTGCATGTCCTCAACGCTCCGTCGCCGGCGGCGACCGCATCGATCAGCATCGGGGCGACGGTCGCGGCGACCGCCCTCAGGAGTTTCGGCCTCGCCTGACGGCAGCCGCCGCCATCGCGGCGAAGCCCGCGATCAGCGACAGCCCGCCCAGGGGCGTGACGGCTCCAAGTCACCGCGGGCCGCCTAGGGCGAGGGCGGCCACGGTGCCGCTAAAGATCGCCGCTCCCGCCGTCAGCGCAACTCCGGCCGTTCGCCGGGGACGGGCCGGCGCGGCGTGCGCCCCGAGGCCGGTCTCACTCCTCCGGGACGAGTTTGGTCGAGAGGTAGCGCTCGCCGCGGTCGCACCCCACGGTGACGACCGTGTGCCCCTCGCCGAGCTGGCGAGCCTTGTCGAGGGCGACCGCGAGGATCGCCCCGGTGGACGGGCCGCAGAAGATCCCTTCCTCGCGGGCGAGGCGCCGGGCCGTCTCGAACGCCACCTCGTCGCTCACCCGCACCTGTTCCGAGATTAGGGAGGCGTCCCAGATCGGGGGGACGAACGTGCCGTCGAAGTGCAACAACCCTTCGATTTTGGAGTGCGAGTTGTCGGGCTCGATCGCGACGATCTGCGCCGGCCGGTCGTGGTCGCGCAGGTAGCGCGCGACGCCCATGAGCGTGCCGCCGGTGCCGGCGCCGGCCACGAAACAGTCGATGTCGCCGTGGGTCTGGGCGAGCAGCTCGGCGCCGGTGCCGAAGTAGTGCGACAGGACGTTCCCCTCGTTGCCGTTCTGGTTGAGGTAGAAGAAGGTCGCCGTGTCCTTCGCGGCCTCCTCCACCGCCCAGATGTGGGAGTTCTGGTCGGCACCGGTGGTGAGGACGAGCTCGGTCCCCCACGTGCGCATGATCTTGCGACGCTCGACCGACTTGGTCTCCGGCATGTAGATGCGCGAGCGGTAGCCCTTGAGGGTCGCGATCATGGCGATGGCGATGCCGGTGTTGCCGGATGACGCGTCGATGATGGTGTGCTGCGGCTTCAGCAGGCCGGAGCGCTCGGCGTCCTCCACGATGTACTTGACGACACGGTCCTTCAGCGAGCCGGACGGGTTCCAGGCTTCCATCTTGATGAGGACCGCGGCCATCCCGGGCTGCATCATGTGGCGGAGCGGGATGAGCGGCGTGTTGCCGATCATGTCGAGGACGGTGGTTGTCGTCACGCGAACCCCCAGCCCGCGAGGTGCGGGCCGCCCCTGCTGGGGCCGGCGAAGGATACACCACCGGAAAGCAGCCGTGTGCTAGGCTCCGGCGGTGCTGACGGACTGGCTCGTCAGGAAATTCGTCCCAACTCCTCAGGACGTCTCGAACCTCCGCACCAGGGAGGCGTACGGGCTGCTGGAGGGATGGGCGAGCGTCGTCATCAACCTTGTGCTCTTCGCGGTCAAACTCGTCCCCGGTCTCCTCATCGGGAGCATTACGCTGGTCGCCGACGCGATGCACTCTCTCGGCGACCTCCTCGGCTCGGGGGTGATCATCTGGGGGTTCAGGGCCGCGGCGAGGCCCTCAGACGCCAAGCACCCGTTCGGCCACGGCCGCGTCGAGAGCATCGCCACGCTCGTCGTCGGGATCCTGCTCTTCGTGGCCGCCTGGGAGATCGGGCAGAACTCCGTGTTGCGGCTGCTGCACCCGCACCCGGTCCACGCTTCCATCGGCCTACTGCTGGCGCTGACCGCAACGCTGCCGGTCAAGGAGTGGCTGTCGCGCTTCGCCCGCGACCTCGGCGGACGGATCGACTCGAACGCGCTGCGGGGCGATTTCCTGCACCACCGCAGCGACGCCGTCGCCACGGGGGTGGTGATCGCGTCGCTCGTTGCCGAGAGGTTCGGCCTGGACTGGGTGGACGGCGTCGGCGGCCTCGCGGTGGCGGCGTTCATTGCGGCCGCCGCCTACGCGCTGACGCGAGACGCGCTCGACCCCCTGATCGGGCAGGCGCCCTCGCCGCAACTGGTTGCCCAGATCCGAGCCACGGCGCTGGCGGTGCCGGGCGTGGATGAGGTCCACGAGGTCCTCGTGCACTGGTACGGGGGTTTTCTCGTGACCTCGCTGCACATCGAGATCTCGGACGCACTCGATCTCGCCAGCGCCCACGACCTGGCTGAGACGGTGGAGAACGCGCTGACGATGAGCTTCCCGGGCCAGGCGGTGGTGCACGTGGACCCCGTGAACCGGGCGCACCCCCTGTACGCCGCGGTCCACTCGTTCCTCGTCGCCACGCTGCCCACCGTCGCCGGGGCGCAGGAGTTCCACGCGCTGCGCATCGTCGGTCACGAGCGTCCCTGCTACGTCATCTTGGACCTCAAGGCGGACAGCGGTCAGGCGCCCGCCGCCGCTGCTGCCATCCGCGATGCGTTGACGGCGCGTTTCCCCCAGGTCGCGAAGGTCGTCGTCAACGTCGGTCCGCGTTTCGTGTACTGAATTGCCTCCGCGGCCGGCGGCGGGGAGAGTTGACGGGCGGGCCTTGGGTGTGCAACCTTGGCCGCACGCGAGGGAGGTCCCAGTGCCCGACATCGCACGCATTCAGAGCGAGCTCAAGGCGGCCGGCGCGGACGGCTGGCTGCTCTACGACTTCCGCAACCGCGACGCAATTGCGTACAGCGTCCTCGGCCTGGACTTCGGGAGGTTCACGACCCGTCGCTGGTTCTACTGGATTCCTGCCGAGGGCGAGCCGGTCCGGCTGGTTTCCGCCGTCGAGTCCACCAAGCTCGACGCCCTGCCGGGCGCGAAGCGGGTCTACCTCTCCTGGCGCGAGCTGCACACGGCCATCAAGGAGGCGCTCGGTTCGGCGGTCAAGGTCGCGATGCAGTATTCCCCCGAGGGGAACGTGCCTTATGTCTCGATCGTAGACGCCGGCACGGTCGAGTTGATCCGCTCGTTCGGGTACGAGGTCGTCTCCTCGGCCGGCCTCGTGCAGACGTTCCAGGCGTTGCTCGACGACGACGCCTACCGGTCGCACCTGGACGCCGGCGAGAGGGTGCAGCGCATCAAGGACGAAGCGTTCGCCCTGGTCGGCAGCGAGCTGCGCGCTTCCCGCACGCTCACCCAGTACGACGTCCAGCAGTTCATCGTCAAGCGGTTCGGCGAAGAGGGGCTCGACTGCATGCGCGAGTACCCGATCGTCGGCACCAACGAGCAGCCGGCCGACCCGCACTTCGAGCCCACCCCCGAGAACGCGAGGCCGATCAGGAAGGGCGACACGCTCCTCATCGACCTCTGGGCCAAGCTCGACACGCCCGGGTCGGTGTTCTACGACATCACCTGGTGCGGGTTCGTGGGCGCCAAACCGCCGGCCAAGTACGTCGAGATCTTCAACGTCGTGCGCGACGGCCGCAACGCCGCCCTCGAGTTCATCCAGGCGCGGTACGCGGCGGGGGCGCCCGTCTACGGCTGGGAGGTGGACGACGTCTGCCGCGCGGTGGTGGAGAAGGCGGGGTACGGGCGGCAGTTCGTCCATCGCACCGGCCACTCGATCGGGGAGGAAGTTCACTGGAGCGGGGTCAACATCGACAACCTGGAGACCCGCGACGACCGCCGGCTCGTGCCCGGCGTGTGCTTCTCGATCGAGCCCGGCATCTACCTGCCCGGCGAGATGGCAGCGCGCTCCGAGATCAACGTGTTCATCACACCTGGCGGGAAGGTGGACGTCGCGGGCGAGATGCAGAAGCACCTGATCCTGATCGACGCCGGTTGAGCGCGAATGTCCGACGGTGACGAGGTCGAGGTCCTGCGGGTCGAGGGTGCGATCAACGCCGAGCCGGTGCTCGCCGCGTTCCGCGCCAACGGCATCCCCGCGGCGGTCTTGGGCGAGGCCGCAGGCCGGGTGTACGGCCTGACGCTCGACGGCCTCGGCTCGGTGGGGATCGTGGTCCCCCGCGAGTTCGAGCAGCAGGCCCGCGATCTGCTCGCCGCCGGCGAACTGCGCCAGCTCGAGGTCGGCGACACCGAGGAGTCCGGGGGGGACGGGTAGCGAGCCGCCGTTCGCCTCTTCTGTGGATGGTTGCGGGCCGCAAGTTTGGCAGCGGTACCCTGAGCCCGGTGCCCTGAGCCCGGGTGGGTGGGTGGGAGGAACGATGGGCTGGTACTTGTGGGTGATCCTGGGCTACCTCCTGGTCCTGACGGGCTTCAACCTGTACCGCTCCAAGCGCGTCAAGACGCAGGAAGATTTCATGTTGGCCGGGCGCAAGCTCTCCCTGACCACCATGGTCTTCACGCTGGTCTGCACCTGGATCGGCTCCGGGACCTTCATCGCGGGCGCCGAGTACGCCTACCACGCCGGCTGGAGCGCGCTCTGGCAGCCGGCGGGCGCGTTCCTCGGCATTGGCATCATCTACTTCGTCGCCGGCAAGATCCGGACTTTCGGGCAGTACACGGTCGGCGACATCCTGGAGGTCCGCTACGGGAAGTTCGCCCGCCTGTTCGGCGCGCTCGCCCTGATCGTCGCCTTCACCACGATCGTCGCCTACCAGTTCCGCGCGGGCGGCTACATCCTGAACGTCGCAACCGACGGCAGGATCTCGCTCGGGCTGGGCCAGACGATCGCGGCAGCGTTCGTGATCCTCTTCGTCGCGATCGGCGGTATGGTCGCGGTCGCCCACACGGACCTGCCGAACGGCATCATCATCGTGCTCGCGTGCTGCCTGGCGGTGCCGTTCGTCGTCATCGCGGCCGGGGGTTGGTCGCACGCGGCCCAGGTCCTCCCACCCGGCGACTTCAAGGTCTTCTCGCCCGATTTCGGCAAGTACCCCGCCCTCAAGGGGCTCTCCTATTTCCTCTCCACTCTCCTGCTGTTGATGGGTGTGCAGTCGATGTACCAGAAGTTCTATGCCGCTCGCTCGCCGAAGGAAGCCAAGCGCGCGGTCGCGATCTGGATCGTCGGCACGATCGTAGTGGAGACCATCGTGATCGCGATCGCCGTCTTCGCGGCGGCGTACAACGTCGAGCACCAGACCCACTGGGACCCGCGCTCGCTGGTGCTCAACGCCGCGCGCCACATGGTGCCCGCGCCCGTCGGGGTACTCCTGCTCGGTGCGGCGTGCGCGGTCGTCCTCTCGACCGGGATGAACTACCTGCTCTCCTCCAGTTCCAACGTCATGCGCGACATCTACCAGCGGATGGTGCGTCCCGATGCGGACCCCGACAAGATGGTTGCGCTGCAAAAGGTGTTCGTCGTCGCCCTGGGCGTATGCGCG
>NCBR01000008.1:10000-22196 GCA_002279285.1 Acidobacteria bacterium 37-71-11 | reverse complement strand
CGGCCCGCGGCCGGCCGGCGAGTCGTCGAACCGCACCTCGTGAGCGGCGAGGTAGCCTTCCTCGAAGCCGGCGACGGCGACGGGCCGCACGCGGCCGCTCTCGGGCTCGACGAGGCCGGCCCACGCCATGTGGAACTCGCCGTGCTCGACAAGGATCCGGCACGCCTCGGCGAGCAGCCGGTCGCGGTCGCGCTCGCGCACCACGAGCTGGTTGACCTCGGAGATCGTGCGCAGCAGGCGGCTCAGGAACCGGATCCGTTCCTCTGCGGCGCGGCGCTCGCGGATATCGCGGACGATCGAGAAGAGCACCGGCCCGCCGTCCCACTCGACTCGGCGCGAGCTGACCTCGACCGGGATGTGCCCGGCGTCCGCCGCCACGTGCATCGTCTCGAAGACCAGCCCCTCGCCGTCCACCACCTGGCGCACCTGACCATCGAGCTCGGCCAACGTGTCCGGGGCGCGCAGGTCGCGGATCGACATGGAGAGCAGCTCGGCACGCGGGTAGCCGTAGAGCGCCTCGGCGCGCGCGTTGGTCGCGACGATCCGCCCATCCGGGCGGCTGACCACAATCGCATCGTTGGCGTGCTCGAACAGGTGCGCGAAGCGGGCCTCGCTGCGAGCGAGCGCGGCCTCGTAGCGCGCCCGCCGCGAGCGCCAGAAGCCGAACCCCGCCAGAGCGAGCGCCGCGGTGATGAGCCCGAGGAAGACCGCCGTGGCGCTCGCGCTCTTGTGGAACCGCGCCAGCGCCTCCACGCGGTCCACCTTGACGACCAGACCCCACGGCGTGCCGGCGACCGTCCGGGTCGCGGCGAACACCGGCGCGCCGCGATAGTCGGCGTAGGCGAAGAAGCCCTGGCGCCCCTCGGCCACCGCCTCCGCCGCGAGCCCGGGGGGGGCGAGCGGCCGCGAATAGGCGAGCGGTGCGACCTGGCGATAGCGCAGCGGACTGAGGAAGCGGACGCGGTCGCCCTCGTGGCGCACCAGCACGGCCTCCCCGGTCGACGTCGGCACCGGCTGCGCCAGCAGCATCGGGTAGACCCAGCCGCCGGGGTCGGCCGTCAGGATCACCGCGCCGACCGGCGCCTGCGGCGGCGCCCCGGGCGCGGGTGTCGCGACCGGCGCCATCACCGCGATCAGCGGCGTGCCGTCGCCCCTGAGGTAGAAGTCGAGCGTCGTGGTGCCGGTCGCGAGTGTTCCGCGCGCCGCCGCCAGGCAAGCCCTCGCGAGGGGCGCGCTCCCGGTGCTCCGGGCGACCTCCGCCCCGCGGGCGTCGAGGACGTACGCGCCTTGATACCGGTACGCCTGCACGATCCCGTCCAGCAGCCGTGAGAGGTGGGTTTCGGTTCCCTCCCCACCCGAGGCAGGCGGGACGGCGCCCGCACCGGCCGCGGCCAGCGCGACCACCGTCGGGTACGCTGCGACCACGCGCGCGTCGGCGGTCCGCTCCCGCACCCAGGCTGCGAGCGCAACCTCGCGGTCGTCGGCGATGGCGGTGAGGCGCCCCTTCCACGCCGCGACCGCCTGCGCGCGTTCACCGGGCAGATAGGCGAAAGCGAACAGCGCGGTCTCGACCGCAACGAGGACGGCGAGCGCGGCCAGCAGCACCGCGGCGTCACGCCGGCGCGGGCTCCGCCCCGGGTCTTGCCGTTGCGATGCCGCTCCGGCTCCCGCCGCGCCCATCGTCGTCACGTCGCCCCCCCAAGGCTGAGGCTCCCAAAAACGTCGAGATTAGCCCGGCTAATTATATTACGCAGCGGTGTTTGCCTGCAAACGCCGGCCGCCCGGCGGACGGCCGCTACGGGCGTGCGGGGGCGGGGATCAGGTCCCTTCGCGCCAGCTCGCGAGGTAGCCCGCCTGCTCCTCGGTCAGCGTGTCGATGGCGAGCCCCATGGTGGCGAGCTTCAAGCGCGCGATCTCCCGGTCGAGGTCCTCGGGGAGGCGGTAGACCTTGGCGGTCATTTCCTTGCCGTGCGCGACCAGGTGCTCGGCCGCCAGCGCCTGGTTGGCGAACGACATGTCCATCACCGCGGCGGGGTGCCCCTCGGCGGCAGCGAGGTTGACGAGGCGTCCCTCGGCGAGCAGGAATACGGTCTTGCCGTCGCGTAGGCGATAGCCCTGCACCGACGGCCGCGCCTCGAACACTTCGGTGGCCATCGCGCGCAACCCCGGCAGGTCGATCTCGACGTCGAAGTGGCCGGAGTTGGCCAGGATCGCACCGTCCTTCATGACCTTCATGTGTTCTGCCGTGATGACCTTGGTGTCGCCGGTGAGGGTGACGAAAACGTCGCCGAGCGGCGCCGCCTCGCGCATCGGCATCACCGCGAAGCCATCCATCGCGGCCTCGATCGCCTTGACCGGATCGACCTCAGTGACGATGACGCGCGCCCCGAAACCGTGGGCGCGCATCGCGAGGCCGCGCCCGCACCAGCCGTAGCCGGCGACCACGACCACCTTGCCCGCGAGCAGCACGTTGGTGGCGCGGATGATGCCGTCGACGGTGGATTGCCCGGTGCCGTAGCGGTTGTCGAACAGGTGCTTGGTGTCGGAGTCGTTGACCGCGATCACGGGAAAGCGCAGCACCCCGTCGCGCTCCATGGCGCGCAGGCGGATCACGCCGGTCGTCGTCTCCTCGGTGGAGCCGAGTACGCCGGCGATCAGCGCGGCCCGGCCGCCGTCGCCGAGCGCGCGGGCGAACGCCTGCACCTCGGGGTGGACGCCGTCGAGCTCGCCGCGGGCGACGAACAGCAGCGACGATACCAGGTCGGCGCCGTCGTCCATCGTGAGCGCCGGGGCGAACTCGAGGCAGGCGCGGATGTGCCGGTAGTAGCGCGCGTTGTCCTCGCCCTTGACCGCGAACACGGCGACGCCGTGCTGGGCGACCAACGCCGCGGCGACGTCGTCCTGGGTCGAGAGCGGGTTGGAAGCGCAGAGGCGAACCTCGGCGCCGCCCGCCGCCAGCGTGCGGACCAGGTTTGCGGTCTCGCTGGTGACGTGCAGGCACGCGGCCAGGCGCCGGCCAGCGAGCGGCTGCTCCTTCGCGAAGCGCTCGCGGATCGAGGCGAGCACCGGCATGTGGGCGTCGGCCCACGCGATCCGGCGCTGGCCGGCGGCGGCGAGTTCGAGGTCGAGGACGTCATGGGGCGGCAAAGACATGGGAACCTCCAGCACCGCCCTGCGTGCCGCAGGACGCCGCGTAGCGCGGATCGTACCCTGCGCCGGCCCTTTCTGCCACCCCCATCGCCTCCGGGGATAGGCCGGCGCAGGGCAGCGAGAACAACGCTGCCGCCGCCAACGTATATGCAGGCGTGGACACCGATTCGACCGCGATCTCCGTTTCCGGGCTCAGCAAGGAGTACCGCCACGGCCGGCGGCGCCTGCGCGCCCTCGACGGTGTGAACCTCGCGGTCGGGCACGGCGAGGTGTTCGGCCTCCTAGGCGCCAACGGTGCCGGCAAGACCACGCTGGTCAAGGTCCTCCTCGGCCTGGCCCGGCCGACGAGCGGCGAGGCGCGCGTGCGCGGCCGCGACCCGCGCCGCTCGGCCGCGCGCCGCCGCATCGGCTACCTCCCCGAAGGACATCGCTTCCCCGGCTACCTGACGGGCGAGGCGTCGTTGCGCCTGTTCGGCCGCCTCGCCGGAGTCGCCGAGCAGGATCTGGATCGGAGGATCCCGGAGTTGCTCGAACTCGTGGGGCTCGCCGGCCGCGGTGGCGACCGGGTGGGCCGCTACTCCAAAGGGATGACGCAGCGCCTCGGGCTGGCCGGCGCCCTCCTGGACGAGCCCGACATCCTCTTCCTCGACGAGCCGACCGACGGGGTGGACCCGGTGGGACGGCGCCAGATCCGCGACGTCCTGCTCGCCACCCGGCGGCAGGGCACGACGATCTTCATCAACTCCCACCTGCTCTCCGAGGTCGAGCGCACCTGCGACCGGGTCGCGATCCTGCACCAGGGCCGCGTTGTGCGCCAGGGAACGGTGGAAGACCTCACGAGACCGACGATGCGCTACCGGATCCGGCTCGGCGAGGGCCAGAGCGCGGCACCGGGGCGTCTAGCCGGCGAGGGCCTCGATGTGGTCGCCGGCAACGGTAGCCTGGAGGTCGAGGTGGCCGACCTGCCTGCGCTGAACCGGCTGGTGGACCGCCTCCGCGCCGACCACCTCCTGATCGCCGAGGTGAGCCCCCTGCGGGCGGCGCTCGAGGACGTCTTCATCGAGGTGCTCGAAGGCGAGACTCGCGCCGCCTCTTCGGACCACGGACCACTGACCACGGACCACGACGCCGGAGGTGGCCGGTGAAGACCTGGGCCCTGATCGTGGACACCTGGCGCGAGGCGCTTGCCCGCTATACGCTACTCGGGTTCGTGGCGGTGTCGTCGCTCTTCCTGCTGGTCCTCATCTTCGCCCTCAACCTCGACATCGTGGACGGGGCGCTGGCGGCGGGCACGCTGTTCGGGAAGGCGTTCGAGGTGCCCGGCAACGGGCCGGCGATCGCCACCGTCGTGGCAACCGGCCAGTCGGTGTTCGCGGGCATCTTGTACGTGCTCGGGGTCTTCCTCGCGGTGTTCGCCACCGGCTCGCAAGTGCCCAACCTCCAGCACCGGGGGACGGTGGACCTGTACGTGACGCGTCCGATCGGCCGCACGCACCTGCTGCTCGGCCGTTTCCTCGGCGCCGTGACGCTCGTGACCGCGAACCTGCTGTTCCTCTGCGGCGGCGTTTTCGTGATCATCTCGGCGAAGACCGGCGTCTGGAACCCGCGGTTTCTCGTCGCGGCCGCCCTGATCCTGCTCGTGTTCCTCTCGTACCTCGGCTTCATGTACCTGGTCGGGGTTCTGACCTCCTCGACGCCGCTCTCGATCATGCTGCCGTACGCGCTGTACCTGCTCTCGGTGCCGCTCGTCGCCCACGACCGGATCGCGGCCGCGATGGACACGCGGCTCGGCGTCGGCGCGGTGCAAACCCTCTACTGGGTCCTTCCCAAGACCGCCGAGATCGGCCGCGACCTCACCGGTTACGTCCTCGGCAGGGCCACCCCCGCCGTCCTGCCGCTGGCGACCACGGCAGCGTTCGGCGCCGTGTGCCTGGGCGCGGCGATCATCGCCTTCAACCGCAAGAACTTCTAGGAGGCAAGAAATGAAGACGGTTCTCGTGGCAACGCTCCTCACCGCGCTGGCGGCCCCAGCGGTCCTCGCCGCGCCGCCGACGGCGGCCGACCTGCTGCGCAGGGTCCCGCAGGACGCCACCGTGGTCGTCGCGATCGACAGCGCCGCCCTGCGCGCCCACCCCGCCGTACATGGCTGGCTGATACGCCAGCACGCCCTGACCGGCGCCCACGGCGACGTGCGCCGGTTCCTCGACGACGCCGGCCTCGACCCGCTGCGTGACGTGGACGTCATGGTCGTGGCGGCGGTCCCCGAAGGCGGCGATACGACCGGCGTCGCGCTCTTCGCCGGGCGCTATGACACTGCGGCCCTCGCCACGGCCCTCCTCAAGCGCGGGGCGCAGGCGTTCTCACTCGCCGGGGTGCCGGCGTACCGGCTCGCGTCCGAGCACGAGAGCGGCCGGCCGGCCGTCGTCGCGCTGCCCTCGGCCGGGCTGGTGGTCGTCGGCGACGAGGCGACCGTGGCCCTGGCCCTCGCCCCACCACACTCGGCCCCGCCACTCGCCTCCGACGAGGTCAGCGCCGGTCGTCTCGACACCCGCGCCCCGTTCTGGTTGGTTGCCACAATACCGGCCCAGGCACGCGGGCGCGCCGGCGCGGCGGCGGAGCGGGTTCACGGCGAGGGCGCCGAGACGGTGCGCGGCGTCATGTTCGCATCCGGAACCGTACGCCGCGTCGTCGCGCAGGCGACCCTGGACGGCACGCTCGCCTTCTCCGGCGCGGCGATCGCCGACACCCCGGAGAACGCCGAGTTGCTCCGCGACACGGTCAAGGGGGCGCTCGCCGCAGCCCGGCTGCATTTCCAGGACTCGGCGCCCGAACTCGTCGACGTGCTGCGAGCCGTCAATCTGCGCCTGGACGGCCCGGTCGTCGCCGCCAATGGTGCGATCCCCGTCGCCCTGATCGAAAAGCTGGCCGCCGGGCACGGCTGCACCGCTACGGGCGAACGCCGGCACCCGTAGGTGCGCGCGCTGCTCTCGCACCCTGGCCTTTGCCGACGGCTGGCGTGGAGGGGCGCGGGTACCCACGTCCGCCCAGGCACGCTATCATCACTGGGGCGAGACCAACATTGAGGCCACGACAGATGCACTGCGACGGCGGTCGGCAGCGGGAGGGCGGAAGCCGCGAGGAGCGGCCGCGAGCCCGCGCCCACGAGGGTGCGGCGCCGTGAACGGCCCGCCATTGCTTGCGCTGCCGGCGCTGCTTCTCGAGGACGGTCTCCGACTGAGGGGGATCCTCGCCGGGGCGCTGCGGGCGAACGGCCACCCGGTCACCGTGTGCGAGGACGTCGAAACCGCCTGGGAGGCGTACCAGGCCGCGCGCCAGCCGCTGCTGCTACTGGGCGGCGGGGCGCAGCTGCCTGCGCGCGACGATCTCATCCGGCGCATCCGCGCGCTCCCGGGCGGCGACACGTGCGTCGTGGTGGTCGTGGCCCGCGACCGCACCGGCCGCGGTTTGCGCGCGCTGCCCGAGGGCGTCGACGACGTTCTGCTCTGGCCGCTCAAGCCCGAAGCGCTCGAACTCCGCCTCGCCGCGGTGGAGCGGCTCGCGCGCGAGCGGGCCGGGCGCACAACCGTCGAAGCGGAACGGCAGCGCCTCGCGGAACGGGTGACGAACCTGGAGGCGGCCGCGGCGGCGGCGCCGGCTCCCCGGTCCGAATCGGCTGCCGGCGAGCGCGCCGAACGCGGCCCGATTGCGCTCGCGGCCGACTCGGGGGGATGGCTGCGCCGCCTCGTGAGCGGCGTGGCGCGGGCGTTAGGTGCCCGTTCCGAGTTCGCGAGGGCGCCGGGCCCGCCGCCCTCGCCAACGGCCGAGACGGCGGGACCGCGCGAGGCCGCGCCGCCCGCCGCAGAGCCGGGCGCCTGGACAGCAGCCAAAGCGGCCGTGCGGGAGGGTCCGGAGGATGCGCCCGCCGCCGCGCCTGGCGCCTGGTGGGAGTGGGACCTCAAGTCGGGCGAGATCCGCTTCGCGCCGGAGTGGAAAGACCAGTTCGGGTACCGGCCGAAGGACATCGGCGTCTCGCCCGACGAGTGGTTCCGGCGGGTGCATCCCGACGATCTGCCCAACCTCAAGGCCGCCGTCGGCGCGCTGCTCGATGGGCGTTCCGCGGTCGTCGAGGACCGTCACCGTATCCAACGCAGCGACAGGAGCTGGGCGCACACCGTGTGCCGCGCGGTCGCCGTGCGCGACGCCGGCGGCGCGGCGGTCCGCGTCACCGGCACGCACACCGACATCACCGAGACCCGCGGGCTCGATCCCCTCACCGGCCTGCTGAGCCGGGCCAGCCTGATGGAGCGGATCGCGCTCGCGCTGCGCCCGGACCGCGGCGGCGACCGACGGACCTCGGCGGTGCTCTTCCTCGACCTCGACAGGTTCAAGAACATCAACTACTCGCTCGGGCACCGCGTCGGCGACCAGATGTTACGCCTCGTCGCCGAGCGGCTGCGCCGGTGCCTGCCGTCGGGGGAAGGGCCCGATGCCGGCCGCACCACGGCGGCCCATGTCGGCGGCGACGAGTTCGCGGTCTTCCTCGAGGGGATCGCCGACGTCAACGACGCCGTACGCGCCGCCAAACGCATCCAGGACGAGCTGTTGGCCCCGTTTGACGTCGAGGGGAACGAGGTGTTCACCAGCACGAGCATCGGCATCGCGGTCGGCAACGGGGACTACGACCGGGCCGAGGATCTTCTGCGCGACGCCGACACCGCGATGTTCCGCGCCAAGGCGCTTGGCAAGGGGAGCTACGTCGTCTTCGACGCCGGCATGCACGCCCGCGCGGTGTCGCTGTTGAAGCTCGAGAACGACCTGCGCCGCGCCATCCAGCGCGAGGAGTTCCGCGTCCACTACCAGCCGATCGTGGAGCTCGACACGGGGCGCATCAGCGGCTTCGAGGCGCTCGTGCGCTGGCAGCACCCCGACGGCGAGCTGCTGCTCCCGGGCACATTTCTGCCGGTCGCCGAGGAGACCGGCCTGATCATTTCGATCGACCGCAGCGTACTGCGCGAGGTCTGCAAGCAGCTGCGCATCTGGAACGCCCAGTTCCGCCGCAGCGCGCCGCTGACCGTCGCCGTCAACGTCTCCGGGGTGCAGTTCATGCGCCCGGACATGATCGTCGAGGTCGACCGCACCCTGCGCAACTACGGCGTCTACGGCCGGTCGCTCAAGCTCGAAATCACCGAGAGCGTGATCATGGAGCACGCCCGCTACGCCGCCGACATGCTCGCGCAGCTCAAGGCGCTCGACGTCAAGCTCTCGATCGACGACTTCGGCACGGGGTACTCGTCGCTCTCCTACCTGCGCCGCTTCGAGATCGACACCCTCAAGGTGGACAGCTCGTTCGTGGCGCGCATGGACAGCGACGAGGACTCGTGGGAGATCATCCGCACGATCATCACCCTCGGCAACAACCTCGGCAAGGACGTCGTCGCCGAGGGGATCGAGCGCGGCCGGCAGCGCGAGTTGCTGCTGGCGCTGCGGTGCAAGTACGGCCAGGGGTTCTTCTTCTCACGCGCCGTGGACGCGGAGGCCGCGACCGCGCTGCTGGCGGCCGACGCCCGCGGGGAGACGCTGCTCAAGGGCTGAGCGCCTCCGTGCGGCGGCCACATAAAGCGAGAGCCCTGCAGTTTCCTGCAGGGCTCTCATACTTCCCGGCGGCGACCTACTCTCCCAGGCAGTTACCCACCAAGTACCATCGGCCCAGAGAGGCTTAACTTCCGTGTTCGGAATGGGAACGGGTGTTTCCCTCTCGGTATGACCACCGGAAAAACTCACCAACTTTCACAACTCAACGGGTCTCCAAAGCATCAACGCAAGAAGAAAGGGTGTGTATGGTCAAGCCGCACGGCCGATTAGTACGGGTCAGCTACACGCATCGCTGCGCTTCCACCTCCCGCCTATCAAACTGGTCATCTACCAGAGGCCTTTAGTCCTGCTATGCAGGAGGGACACCTAATCTTGGAGTTGGCTTCCCGCTTAGATGCATTCAGCGGTTATCCCTTCCGGACGCAGCTACCCAGCGCTGCCGCTGGCGCGACAACTGGTACACTGGAGGTCCGTACGTCCTGGTCCTCTCGTACTAAGGACATCTCTCCTCAAGTGTCCTCCGCCCACACCAGATAGGGACCGAACTGTCTCGCGACGTTCTAAACCCAGCTCACGTACCGCTTTAATCGGCGAACAGCCGAACCCTTGGGACCTGCTTCAGCCCCAGGATGCGATGAGCCGACATCGAGGTGCCAAACCCCGCCGTCGATGTGAACTCTTGGGCAGGATCAGCCTGTTATCCCCGGCGTACCTTTTATCCGTTGAGCGACGGCCCTTCCATACGGGACCGCCGGATCACTAAGCCCGACTTTCGTCCCTGCTCGACTTGTTGGTCTCGCAGTCAAGCTCCCTTATGCCTTTGCACTCTGCGGCTGGTTTCCAATCAGCCTGAGGGAACCTTTGGGCGCCTCAGTTACACTTTGTGAGGCGACCGCCCCAGTCAAACTACCCACCTGCCATTGTTCCCGGGCCGGCTTCACGGCCCTAGGTTAGAACCTCAGAGCAGTAAGGGTGGTATCTCACCGACGGCTCCACCGAAGCTGACGCCCCGGCTTCACAGCCTCCCACCTATTCTGCACATACAACACCAAGGTCCAGTGACAAGTTGTAGTAAAGGTGCACAGGGTCTTTCCGTCTAGGTGCGGGTAACCGGCATCTTCACCGGTACTTCAAATTCGCTGAGCCCCCCGTAGAGACAGCGCCCAGATCGTTTCGCCTTTCGTGCAGGTCGGAACTTACCCGACAAGGAATTTCGCTACCTTAGGACCGTTCACGATTGTTACGTCCTGCATGCAGCGCAGGCGGCCTGGTCGTTTCCGCCAGGCTCTCCGTGTCGCCACGGAGATCGGACCATATCATTCCCGCGCGGCGCGGGATTCGGCGTATGGTCTCTGAGGATTCGCAAGCTTTTCTCGGACCTGTTCGTCGGTGTAACGGCGATTGCCACCATCGTTCATGTCGGCGCGCACCCTCAGGATCTCCTCGACTCCCTCACGGGAGAGATGGCGTCCCTCACGCATGATCTGAGCCATCTGTTTGAACTTCGCGAAGTCCCTTTTCTTCTTTGCGGAGAGGAAACCAAACCGCTCGAAGAAGGGGATCACGCTCTCGAGGATCGCACTGAGGTTGTTGACTTCGAAATACCACACGCCGTCGTGACGCTGGCGCATCGTCCCACACCCAAGATGCTTCTTGAACAGTACGAGGACCACCGGATCGCGCTGAGAGATGTTGAAGCACAGCGAGATCTTCCACGGAAAACCGTAGTCGGTCCTGGGGCGGAACGAGACGTTGAAGCTGCCTTCTCCATCCGCAAAACCGGCGAGATAGTAGCCGATTTGCGGCGGAGTTTCCTTGAGCTTCGACATTGCCCCTCCGAAAAGGCTTGCGCCTTTCCTGCTGATTGGCCGCACCCTGCGGATTTTCACTGCCGCCTTGTTCGAGCAATCGCTCCAGCGGCGAGTACCGAGGGATACACCGGCTTTTCCAGCAAATAGCCGAATTTTGTTGACGAAACTACAGCGGTCCAGTCTATAGTTACGGCCGCCGTTTACCGGGGCTTCAGTTCAGAGCTTCTTCCCGCTTGCGCGGGAATGACCCCTCCCCTTAACCTTCCGGCACCGGGCAGGCTTCACACCCTATACGTCCGCTTGTGACGTTTGCAGAGTGCTGTGTTTTTAGTAAACAGTCGCCTGGGCCTTTTCACTGCGACTCTCCACCGCTTCGACCGCGAAGGTCTACACGGCAAAGAGCACACCTTCTCCCGAAGTTACGGTGTAATTTTGCCGAGTTCCTTTACGGGGGATCACTCAAGCGCCTCGGGATTCTCTCCCTGCCTACGTGTGTCCGATTGCGGTACGGTCACCCTGTTCTCTCCTTAGAGGTTTTTCTTGGCAGCGTGGAATCAGTCGCTTTGCGGGCTTGCGCCCTCGATATCGCGTCTCGGCGTTAACGGAGCGGCGGATTTGCCTACCACTCCCGCCTACACGCTTCAAACTGCACATCCAATGGCAGTCCGACCTATCCTTCTGCGTCACCCCATCGTAATAACGAGGACAGAGTGGTGCAGGAATGTTAACCTGCTTCCCATCGACTACGCCGTTCGGCCTCGCCTTAGGGACCGACTGACCCTGAGCGGATTGACCTTGCTCAGGAAACCTTGGGCTTCCGGCGAGCAGAGTTCTCGTCTGCTTTATCGCTACTTATGCCGGCAGAGTCACTTCCATGAGGTCCACCAGTCCTTACGGTCTGACTTCATCCCGCATGGAACGCTCCCCTACCACCTCTCCCACCCTCGGGTGGAAAAGATCCGCAGCTTCGGTGAACGGCTTGAGCCCCGTTGAATTTTCGGCACAGGATCGCTAGACCAGTGAGCTATTACGCTTTCTTTAAAGGATGGCTGCTTCTAAGCCAACCTCCTGGATGTCCGGGCAACCCCACATCCTTTACCACTTAGCCGTTACTTGGGGACCTTAGCTGGCGGTCTGGGTTCTTTCCCTTTTGACGACGAAGCTTATCCCCCGCCGTCTGACTCCCGCGCTTGACGTTGGCGGCATTCGGAGTTTGGTTGGGGTCGGTAACCGGGTAAGGTCCCTAACCCATCCAGTGCTCTACCACCGCCACGAACCACGCGAGGCTAGCCCTAAAGCTATTTCGGGGAGAACGAGCTATCACGGAATTTGATTGGCCTTTCACCCCTACCCTCAGCTCATCCAAGTTGTTTTCAACCAACACTAGTTCGGACCTCCACGTGGTGTTACCCACGCTTCATCCTGGCCAAGGGTAGATCATCCCGCTTCGCGTCTACTCCCGACGACTGAATCGCCCTATTCAGACTCGCTTTCGCTGCGGCTTCGCAAAGTGCTTAACCTTGCCGCCGAGAGTAACTAGCCGGCTCATTATGCAAAAGGCACGCGGTTAGGCATTTCCTTCGCTTGCGCTCAGGACATAGCCCTTCCACTGCTTGTAGGTAAACGGTTTCAGGTACTATTTC